>DASCOP010000019.1:0-4869 GCA_036012065.1 Fidelibacterota bacterium | reverse complement strand
TTTTTATAGAGCTACGTTTTTTTCAAACAAGAATTCAGATGACTTTTTTCATATGAATACCTTAAAAATGCTTATTATATCTACGATTCCTGCTGTACTATGCGGTTTCTTTTTTGATTTAGAAGTATTCTTTAATTATGATTTTGTTAAAACTGCTTTATTATGTAATGGAGGGTTTTTAATTGCATTAAGTATCTTAAGAGGTGCAATGGAGAAGTCACCATGGAAATGGGACTATAGAACGTCATTTTTCTTAGGGCTTTTTCAAGCTCTTGCTATGCTTCCTGGAATATCGAGATCAGGAATGGTCATTAGTTATGGGTTGTTCGTTGGTTTAGAAAAAAAGAAAATAATTCAATATGCTTTCTTTATGGCAGTACCTGTGATTGTGCTATCAATTGTTTACAAATTGTTGTTTTCTGATGGATTTGAATCAATTGCTTTTCAACCAGGGTTAGTTTTGTTCTTATCATCATTTATATTTGGATATTTCAGTTTAATATTCTTAATCAAATTTCTTGAAAGATTTAGTTTTGCTTGGTTTGGATTATACTGTATAATTATTAGTTTAGTTTTATGATTGAAATAATTTTTACACTCTATTTACTGTTGATAATACTAGTTGGTATTTTTTCCAATAGGTTTATTAACTCTCAACTTGATTTCTTATTAGCAGGTCGAAGGCTCGGTCCTTGGGTTACAGCATTTTCTGAAAGGGCCTCTGGTGAATCTGCATGGTTATTATTAGGGTTACCAGGAGCTGCAATTGCAGTTGGATATGGTGAGGTATGGGCTGTAATAGGAATCATTACTGGAATCATACTCTCTTGGTTTCTTATAGCAGAGCGACTAAGGTCTGAGACAGAAGAATATCAAGCACTTACTATTCCTGATTATTTACACAAAAGATTTAATGATAGTTCTAGAATTATTAAAACGTATTCTTCAATAATTATTGCTGTTTTTTTCACGTTTTATGTTTCAGCCCAATTTCATGGTTCCGGTAAGATCTTAAATACTATTTTTGATATTGAGCCTCTATACGGTATATCATTGAGTGCGATAGTAATTATACTCTATACAATTATGGGAGGCTTACTAGCCGTTGCTTGGACAGATCTTGTGCAAGGGATACTGATGATAGGTACCTTGGTTATTCTTCCTATTGTTGGTTTAATGGAGCTATCATCTATGGATTTACCTATTAAAGAATTAATTATGAGTGCAGATCCACAGAAAAGTGCACTCTTTCCATCTGGCTTGGGTATTTTTGCTACATTTTCAGTAGTTGTAGGAGGTTTAAGCTGGGGTCTTGGTTATCTTGGCCAGCCACATCTTTTGATTAGATATATGGCGATTAGATCTGTTAAAGACGTAAAGCAAGCACGTATTATAGCTGCATTATGGGCTATACCTGGTATTTCAGGTGCTTTTTTAATTGGTGTAGTAGGTATGGGATATTTTGGAGAAGACTTCTTCATAGGTAAAGATGTAGAAAATGTTATGCCTATGCTTGCAGAGGCTTTGTTGCCTGCATGGTTAGCTGGATTATTGATATCAGGCGCAGTTGCTGCCATGATGTCTACTGCAGATTCACAGTTATTAGTTTCAACATCCGCTATTAGCGAAGATTTAGGTATTAAAGTTTCAAAAAACGATGATAAGCTATTCAACAGTAGAATTGTAACCATTCTTTTAGGAGTTTTTGCCTATTTGGTTGCAATGTACTCAGAGTGGAGTGGAAACACGATATTTAGTATTGTTAGCTTTGCATGGAGTGGACTTGGATCTTCATTTGGCCCTGTACTCCTACTTACTTTATGGTGGAAAGGCATTACAAGACAGGGTGTTATTGCAGGTTTATTAACTGGATCAATAAGTACAGTTATCTGGGGAAGCAGCCCATATCTACAATCTATTATTACAGAGAGATTTATTAGCTTTGCACTTGCTTTTCTTGCTATAGTAATTATAAGTAAGTATAAAAAGAATGATTAAAGCACTACAAGCAATTCAGAATGTTGAGAAAAATCCAAATAATCACTATTTGTTAGTTGGAGATAGTGATTTTCTATATCTATACCTCAAAAAAATAATCAAAGAGTGCGATGCAGATCTGGTTGAAACAAAATTATTTGATTTTTCAGATAAAGGAACATCTCAAGAGGATTTATTAAATGAGTTAAATGCAATAGATCTCTTTGCAGATAAAAAATTTATCATTATTAAAAATATTAATAAGGTTTCAGCTAAAAATAAAGATGCTTTTAAGAGTGCTTTATCTAATGGTGATAACCCTAATAAAATATTATGTGTTGATCATAGCTTTCTTGGTTTTGATTATAGCTCAAAGAGTAATTTCATTAAGAATGCTTCTACAAAAGATATCAGCGATTTATTTGTGGTGGTTGATATTAGTACTCCGTTTGAGAGTGAGATGATTAAATGGATTAAGATATTTTCTGAAGATTTAGGATTTAAGATAACCAGAGATATTGCTAATAGTTTAATTGACATATTTGGCACCAATTTTTCTGCTATATACAATGAAATATCTAAGCTCAGTATTCTAGCAGAAGATATGGATACATCTAACGATGAATGGCTAGATAGTTTTTATGACTGGAAAAAGAATAAACAGATATGGGAATTTAATTATGCTGTATGCGATAAAGAGGTAGATAAGATTTTGATGTTTGGTTCTTCAATTATGAATCAATTTGGATTATTGTATATGACAAATTCATTATTTACCATATTTGAAGCATTATTTTATGCAAAATTAAATAATGGAACAATCACAGATAATAGTCGTAAGACTTTAAGAGGTAAAATTGTTAATAAAATCTCTTCATCCTCAACTAAGTATACTTTAGAAGAGATTGAGACGGGCATTAAGCTATTAAGTGCATTAGATAAGAAAATTAAAACGAGAAATATTATAGATGAGTCAGAATTTACAAACCTTATTAGTGGGATCTTCAGAAATGGATAATCCTTTTAAATTAACTGACGAAAAGTTAATTGCTAGGTTCCAGGATGGAGACATTAATGCTTATAATGAGCTCGTTAATAGATATAAGGACAAATTGTTAAATTTTGTTTTTAGATACTTTAATAATAGAGAGCAAGCAGAGGATGTTGTACAAGAAACTATGATTAAGCTATATACTCATGCGAGTTATTATAAAAATATTGCAAAGTTTTCAACTTGGATCTATACAATCGCTAAAAATAATGCATTGACAGAATTAAGGAAAAATAAAAGAAAAAAAACGGATTCTTTATGGACAAATGAAGGCAAACCTATAGATATTGAGACGAAAGGTGAATCATTAGAAAAAACTGTTCATAATCAGATTGCCGTCGAAGAATTAAATAAATATTTAGATGAAATACCTGAAAATTTTAGAGTTGCAGTAGTATTACGAGATTTTCAGGAACTTTCTTATGAAGAAATAAGTAAGATACTTGAAATACCGATTGGAACTATTAAATCGAGAATTAATCGAGGTAGAATTCAATTGAGTGAAAAAATGAAACATTTTAAGGAGTAGTAAATGGATTACAACAAATTTGAAGATAGAATTTCTCGCTGGATTGAGAATGATATGGATATAAAGGAAAGAAAAGAATTTGAAAAATTCTTATCGGATCATCCAGAATATCAGTTGAAAGTAGAGGAAGTACGTAAGACTATTTCATTAATAAATGAAACTCCTTCTTTAAAGGTCTCTTCTGATTTTGATTCCAATTTAAATCAAAGACTAGCAGCACTGAATCTAAACAAAGCCCCTAGCAAAGGATTTTTTGGATTTTCTAATCAGAATTTTGCATATATTACTCTTGCATTAGGAGCAATTTTTGTTCTTACATCATTTCTCCTTCAATCTAACTCGGCATATACATTTGCTGATCAAGACCCTGATAATCAAGAATTATTGAGCCCATCAGATTCTCTAGAGTCAGAAGAAGAAATGGAAGATATGAAAGAGATTGATATGTTAAATAATATCGATGGATCATTTGTAAACGATCAGCAATAATCATATAAATACAGGCATCTATTATTTCTATGGATTGATTTAACAAAATTGAATATATCCATACTCCTATGTAATTTGCATTCATATGTTAAAACAGTCTAATATCCTTATATTATTTTTTCTTTTTGTATGGAGCTGTAGTGTTTCAAAGACAAACATTGAGACTATTGCAGATTCTCCTATCGATATAACAGAAGATATAATCATAGAAGAGACGCAGGATTTATCCGGAATCCAATTTTTCATGGATGGTATGATGTTTATGGAGCAAGGCGAGTATTCAAGAGCTATTATTGAATTTCAAGAGGCTATTGAAAGAGGGTCTAACTCCGCAGAAGTCTATCATTCTATATCAGAAGGATATTGGATGATACAAAAGTATGATAAAAGTATTGACTATGCATTAAAGGCCATAGAGAAGGATTCGATTAGCAGAGATTATAAGATTTCTTTAGGAAAAAAATATATTGCTTTGAGTGAACTTGATTTATCATTAGAAATTTTTGAGAACTTAGCTAATAACGAAGATGATAATGCTGACATTCTATTTATTATAGGAGATTTGAAATCAGAGCTCAGAGATATTGATGGCGCTTTAGTTTATTATCAAGAGGCGTATGATAAAGACAACGCTCTCATTCTAGCGCTAGAGGTTGCAGCACAGTTAGCTATTGAGTCTAAACATAGAGATGCAGCTCTTATTGTCAAGAAATTACTATTATCGAATCCTGTGAATCCAGAATACTTAAAGTTGTATATCGAATCAATTGAACAGGGAAACAATCTTAATGAAATAGAGTCCCTATTAGATAACAAAGAGATA
>DASCOP010000018.1:0-5031 GCA_036012065.1 Fidelibacterota bacterium | reverse complement strand
TCAGAATCAAAATAGTTTAAATAATATCCAATTTATAAATGAGTCAGTTGTCGTAGGGTCAATTAATGACTTAAAGAAACTTAATAAAAAATTAGATGAAAAATTTGTTTCGGGTATTGCTGTTTTTTCAGCAATTATTAATGAAAAACCTATGATTTCCATTAGCGTGTCAAAAGATTTGATTGAAAAATCTCTATCTGCATCTTCTTTGGCAAAACTTATTGGGAAAGAGTTAGATGGTGGAGGTGGAGGTAAAGATGATTTTGCTACGGCTGGAGCATCTGCAGACTTCTCTTTAGTTGATATTAAAGATAAAGTTAATGAATTAGTAAAATCTGAAACGGAGAATTTATAATGCAATTTCAGAAAATCGATGATTCTTATATTATTTATGTTGAAAAAGGCGAGAAAGTAATAGACGTCCTAACAGTTTTTTGTATTGAACAAAAGATATATTCTGGACAAATTTCAGGTATAGGAGCAGTTAAGAATGTCGATATAGGAGCTTATGATATTACTTCAAAGGATTATATACATAAAGTTTTTGATTCTACGTTTGAATTATTGTCATTTCAAGGAAATATTGCTTTAAAAAATGATAAGCCTTTTTTACACGCTCATATCACATTAGGAAATCATGATATGGAGGTTTCGGGTGGACATTTATTTGAGATGGAAGTGGCAGCAGTAGGAGAATTTATAATACATGACTTTAAAGATAAAACGCATAGAGCTCTCAATGAAGATATTGGATTAGCTACGTTAAATTTATGCAAAATTTGAAAGGAAATAATAATGAGTAATTTTAAAGCACCTACCCCTGTTGGTCCCTATTCAATGTTCAGGTATTTAGGCGATAATTCTGATTCTGCTCTGAAAAAAGGACCGAAACAATATTGGGTTATGGCAGGATCAATTCCTATAGATCCTGAATCTGGAGAATTAAATAATGATACTATCGAAGATGAAGTAAACCAAGTTTTTAACAATATTGAAGCTGTGTTGGCAGATAATAATAAGACAATAGAAGATATAAGAAAGTTTACTGTATTTTTAACAGACTTGACTTATACGCCATTAGTAAATGCTGAAATAGAAAAAAGAATTAAGGGCGCATATCCAGCACGCACTACAATTCAAGTAGCAGGATTGCCAATGGGAGCAAGAGTAGAGATTGAATGTTTAGGTTAGTAAAGTTATTCTTCTTCAGTATTTTTATTTTCTCATCTCTTTTTTCTCAACAGAAAGTAGATTTCCGCACCGAAGAAGAACAATTAAAAGACCCTAAAATTGCTTTGAAGCGTTCACTAACAATACCGGGAGCCGGGCAAATATACAATGATCAAAAAGTCAAAGGCTATGCATTGATGGCAAGTGAAATTCTGGCATTATGGAGTTTTAATGAAAATAGAAAAAAATATAATAATTATGATGATTCTTATGCAAATTCCAAGGAATATTATTTAAGAGAAAGAAATCGATTTGCATGGATTGCAATTGGTCTATATTTTTATAGCATTCTTGATGCAGTGGTAGAGGCACACCTTGATAACTTTGATGAGATTGTTGAAGAAAGTGACCCTACGAATAATAAGAAGGAAGAAAATGAGCAATAATAGAGAGCAATGGAGCTCTAAGACTAACTTTATATTAGCTGCTGCTGGTTCAGCAGTCGGGCTTGGTAATATCTGGAAGTTTCCTTATATCGCAGGAGAAAATGGCGGTGCAGCATTTTTGTTTATTTATATGATTTGTATTGTTATCATAGGGTTGCCAATCTTAAATATTGAAATCTTATTAGGGAGAGCTACACAAAAAAATCCAGTAGGTGCATTTCGTGCATTGTCAGGTAAACCTTTTTGGACATATGTAGGAGCATTAGGAGTATTTGCTAGTTTTACTATTCTTTCTTTTTATAGCATTGTTGGTGGATGGTCTGTAGCCTATACAATAGAAGCACTTAAAGGATTTACATTTGATACACCGCAAGTTGCAGGAGAATTTTTTGAACTTAAGAACAGCAATCCTTTATGGATTATGGGTTATCACACAGCGTTTTTCTTGGGAGTGGTTGGAATTATCTTGTCAGGTGTTAGAGCTGGATTAGAAAGAGCGAGCAAATATTTAATGCCTGCCTTATTTTTTATTCTGGCAATTTTAGTTGTTCAAGGTTTAGTGTTACCTGATGCTAACCAAGGAGTATCATTTTTATTTGAACCAGATTGGTCAAAGATTAATGCTCAAACTTTCTTGCTTGCCTTAGGACATGCATTTTTTACTTTAAGTCTAGGAATGGGAGCAATGATGACTTATGGAAGTTATTTGTCTGATAAAGATGATATTGTGAATGCTTCATATCTAGTAGCATTTCTTGATACTTTTATTGCAATAATGGCTGGCGTTGCTATCTTTACTGTTGTTTTTTCATCTGGATATGATCCTACAGCAGGACCGGGCCTTGTGTTTCATGTACTGCCTCCGCTACTTTCTCAATTAACAGGAGGGTACTTTTTTGCGCTTCTCTTTTTCCTTTTATTGACTATTGCAGCTATAACTTCTGCAATTTCAATTTTAGAGGTCAGTGTTTCTTATTTAGTAGATGAAGTAAAGTATTCTAGGAAAAAAGCAACATTGATTATGGGTACTTTAGTCTATGTAGCTTCAATTCCATGTGCTTTATCTTTTAATATCCTTGCAGATGTAACATTTCTAGGAACTGGATTGACTTTTTTTGATATGGCAGACTATTTAGCATCAAATTTTCTTTTGCCTCTTGGTGGATTTTTTCTAGCAATCTTTGCAGGGTATGTGTGGAAAGTAGATGAAGTTGTGAAAAACTTGCTTATAGGAAATTCTCGATCTATATATTTTGGAAATTCTATTCTTAAGTCTAAATCTTTTGTAGCTGTACTTAGCTTTTTAATACGATATGTAAGCCCAATATCCATTTTCCTTGTATTCTTATATCAATTTGGTTGGATTTAGGCTGAATGTTTAAAAGAATTTTTCCATCTACATCTTCTACCTACAAACATATTCATAATTTATTGCATAGAATTGATACCGATATAATCGATCGATTAGAGCTATTTTTTCCGATGTGGATTATGTTTGCATTTCAACATTATCTAGTTAAATCATATGATATAGCAATTTATAGAGCTATGGAAATTGATTTGAATAGATATTACCTATTCTCAATGATTCCAGAAGACTGGATTGGTGTTGTAAATATTGTTTTGCATTCTATCTTATTTTTATGGTTGATGAATAGGTTCGAGTCTTTTGGACCATTTCGTACAGTTAAGAGAGATTTTCAAACAAATTTCTTATTGTTCTTATCAATCTATGCTTTTATTGATGTGCTTATTTTTGGCAAGATGATGATTGGATTATTCTTGCTCTTTATTGTTTTGTATATATTATATCGTTCAGATAGTTTGCGTAGCAAAATTGTTTCTACTATTATTACTATTATTGCTCTAATTTTTTCAATATATCAAGAGGAACCAGTTTTATCTACTAGCGCAATAGTATATTTACCATTTCTTATTGTTACATTAATATTTAAGTCAAAAGAATATCTTGGCTATGCTCAGAAATATCTACCATTCATTTTGTTTATATTCTTATCAACCAAAGAATTATGGTTTGGATTTATGGGGTTAGGATACTTTATATTCTTCTATTGTTATTATTATTTTACAACCAATAAAGGGTATAATTGGTTGAAATTTGATAGCAATTAATAATCTGCTGGATTTTCTTATCTTTTTTATTAAATTGTCCAATGTTGACCTTAATAAAAACTTTTTATTCTAAGAAGTTTAACACACTGATTATTCCAACCTTTACGTTCGGAGTTTTTCATGGCTAAAGAAACTATTGAAAAAACACTAACATTTGATGATGTTCTCTTAGTCCCCCAGAGATCTTCTGTTTTACCTAAAGAAGTAGACTGTTCGACTAATCTTACAAAGAACATTGAATTGAATATACCTGTTATGAGTGCAGCAATGGATACAGTGACTGAATCTGAAATGGCTATTGCTCTTGCTAGACAGGGTGGAATTGGTGTTATTCATAAGAATTTAAGCATTGAAGAGCAAGCTTTGATGGTTGATAAGGTAAAGCGTTATGAAAGTGGAATGATTCAGAATCCTATTACCTTAGATCAAAGTAAATCTGTAGGAGAGGCAAAGCAATTAATGGACCAATACTCGATTGGAGGACTACCAGTGCTTGCAAAAGGTAAGTTGGTAGGTATTATTACCAAGAGAGATATACGATTTGAATCAGATTTAACTGTATTGGTAAAGGATAGAATGACAGCAAAAAATTTAGTCACTGTCAAATCAGATACGACCAATGAAGAAGCTAAAACAATACTACAAAAGCATAGAATAGAAAGATTATTAGTCGTAGATGAGAAAGATAATTTAGCAGGTCTAATTACAGTTAAGGATTTAACCAAGAAAGAAGAATTCCCTAATTCTTCAAAAGATAAAAATGGAAGATTGAGAGTTGCAGCTGCGGTGAGCGTCAGAGACGATTGGTCTGATAGAATTAGCGCACTTTCTTCTGTAGGCGTTGATGCTGTTGTAGTAGATACTGCGCACGGTCATTCAGAATATGTTTTAGAATTGGTAAAAAAGATTAAAAAAGCGTTTCCGAAATTAGATTTGATAGCTGGTAATGTGGCTACAGCTAAAGCGACTGAAGATTTAATTAAAGCAGGAGCTGATTGTGTAAAGGTAGGTATAGGTGCAGGATCTAGTTGTACAACACGAATTGTTGCTGGAATAGGTGTTCCGCAACTTTCAGCAGTGATTGATTGTGCTAAGGTTGGCCTAAAGCACAATATTCCAATTATTGCTGATGGAGGTATTCGATATAGTGGTGATATTGCAAAGTCATTGGCTGCTGGAGCTAGCGTTGTAATGTTGGGCGGTATGTTAGCAGGAATGGATGAGAGTCCTGGAGAAACTATTGTTTATGAAGGAAGAAGATATAAATCATATAGAGGAATGG
>DASCOP010000017.1:0-8953 GCA_036012065.1 Fidelibacterota bacterium | reverse complement strand
GTTCTGCCTTGATCTCCGTAAGCAGATGCTAGATCCCGTAATGTATCTGTATCTTTAACGCCAGAATCTAATAATCGCTCATACTCAATAATCATTTCTTCAATTTTACCTTGTTTTTTAAAAGCATATGCTAATCTTTTCATTAAATCTGTGTTATCTGGTAATTCCTCTAGGCCTTCGATTAAAACTTTCTCAGATTCATCAAATTTCCCTAGATATTCTAATGCAATTGCCCAGTATAAATATACATCATTTGGATTCACCCAATCAGGGTCCCATTCATCGCACCTCAACTTCATCATTTCTGAGTAAGAGTTTGCACTTAATTCCCAATTGCTGCTTCTATAATACTCAGCAGCACTGCTTGATAATTGAGGGCAGCGATCTTCTCTCTCATATTCAATAGGATATGGATACCATCCATCGTTATACATTAACCTCATAGCTTCTCTACAATCAACTACTTTAATTTCAACGTCGTTTGTAATTCTTAATTCCTCTCCTCTTTTACATTGTGCATCTAGAGATGTGGAGAATAGAATATTTAAACCAATGATAATCCATAAGTATTTTTTCATTTTGCCATCCAACTTATTTATGTTTGTCTTCTTTTAACAAACCATACGTCTCCAATACTTACTCCTATATTGAAAGATTGTATAGTTTCACTCCCCACATTGTAGATATTGTCTCGATTTAGCAAATTATAACCAATGTCAATCTGATTTCTCATCAAGCCAAATTCAATACCCACACCTAAACCTAAACCTATCTCTTTAACATTATCAAGATTCTTAATATCATAATCGCTCAAAGATACCCCTGCCCTAAGATGTAGTCTATCCCTAGAATAAGGTTTAGCAAATTTTAGAAATCCAATATTAATCTTACTTTTTCCTTGGATATATCCCGGATAAAGAGAGCTTGATAATACATTACTTCCATTATCATTCCATAACTGCATTTCCACCTGGGCATGATATCTTTCAGCAAATTCATAATCAATACCAGCTTTAAAATCACTTATAGAGATCTCATTTTCGAATACCGTTTTAGTAGGCAATAACGCTGCAGCAACATCTGGATAATCACTTTGATCATGATAGTTATTAGAATTTAAATCTAAGAATGCCTGGTAAGACTCATTCTCTACGTCAATATCATTCAAAGAAAAATTATAATTTACCGATAATATTAACGGCCTATCATTGAACGAAAATCTTCTTGTTGTATAATAAAGCTCAATTAATGAACCTGAAAAATAATCTCTTGATTGTAATAAATGATCGTCAGAGTCAATAATAAGATTTTGCGATGATCGAGAAGATCCAAATACAACATCTACTCCTACTCCTATATCATCTGTGTCATTAAGGCTATATCCAACAGCAAGTTGTGCCATCGAAGATCCTCCGCCTGTTTTATTCGATCGAGAATAACTTAACGTATCTGATCCAGCAAATATAAATTCATTAAATGTGCTGTCTGAGATGGTTATTTCTCGAGAGAACAAAGGTTTGAAGGTTAAACCAAATGAAACTTTTTTCTTAGATGGAATAATCAACTTTGCAGACGCTAATCCAGAATTCTTACTAGAACTAGAGTTAAAGTCATTCAATTGACCTTGAAAAGAAGTATTGATGTATGTAAATCCCAGTTTATGCCATGTTGATGGATTTGATAATGCAACATCGTTCTTAAAACTAGGCAACAATCCTATAGAGCTTGAACCGGATGTAGCTGCTTCGTCGTTTTGAGAAAACATCCCATAGCCATACCCGTTCATTGTAGATTGACCAAATAACGTGCTTATAAGCAATGCTAAAATAAAATTACGGCTTAACATATAATACCTCTACTGATTCTATGTCCAACCGAATCTTATCAAATGGACTGTTTGCTGGACCACTATAAAGCATAAGCCCATGATTGCTTATTAAATCATTCTTATAGTATTGAAGGAAAGATTGAATAGGGATTTCTACCTTACCATCTTCTACCTGTCTTGATATCACGAAACTTTGGTCTATTGCATATACTGTATCACTATACGATTCATGGTCTGGTAAAAAAGTAGTAAAATCCCAATTCTCTACAGAATCTGCTAGCGCTGCAACTACAACATAAAATGTATCATCTTCATTAAGATTTGAAGACTCTATGTTAAGCACAAGATTTGCATTCTTTACAATTGAGTTTCTTTCTAGCTCGTTAATTATATTTATATCATATCGTATCAACGATTGAAGTCCTGATCCAGAATTTAATGTTATATAATTTTTGTCATCCTCCTCTACTGTTGGAGGAGAAAAAATACTAAGACCTTTATCTCCAAAGAATAAAATTGAAGTATCTATAGTAGTTGTTTCATCAACTGTCGCCTTATACCACACTCTCATTCTTGGCTGACGACTACTTTCATCGCTCTCAATGGTAAACAATTCATCTAAGATTTCATCATTTTTCAGCATGAAAGTTCTTGCTGGATAAGTAAATGTATCAAAATAAAATTCTTTTAATAAATTAAGATTTTCATCTTTAAATAAGAATTTTAGCGTGTCATATCCAGTGCTATCAGGTGTGATGTCAGTCAGAGGAATTTGATGTAGCAATGTAGCATTATTTTCAAAATCTATATGACTATCTAATGAATAATAACTAGTAGAATCTTCAGAAAAAATACTATCCTCAGTTGCTATCACTGAGTATAAATATAAATTTGATGCCGAACTTAATGAATCTTCAGTTTGCATATATACCAACGCACTATCGACCTGTATTGAATCTGCTAATAAATCATGCAAGCTAGTTGGAGGCAATGAACCTGAAAACAATGTTAGGCTAAATAAGGAAAATAGATTTTCTGATCCTTTGACATTTCCAAAGAAAAACTTTCCATTTCCTCCAAGTGTCGGGCTAATCTGAAAAACTTTATTCTCTTCTAAAGGAAGCGTGAGTGTGTTAATAGTATAATTTGGATTTTCGATTTCACTATAAACAATAGTTTCTTCTGAACATGCGCTAAAATAGAGAGAAACTATACTCACGATTAAACCCCATTTTATAAAAGAATAATTATTCATTTTTTTATATTTTCTTTATCCCGTTCTCAATTGCATCTAACAATGGAGAATAATCCATCTTCTCTTCATAATTAAGATCTACCACAGAACAATTCTTTGCATCTTTGAAAACTTTTAACTTCATTAATTTAGATGACACTTTCTCTTCTCCGTTAACAATAATGGTCTTATCTGCATACATACACCCTATCTGATTTAGATTTAATGACTTTAATGGAGAAAAAGTTTCCTTATTAAATCCAAGATTACTAGGATCAAAAATAACATCTTTATTTAAAGAATTTGCAATATATACAGTTTTGATCTTGGTCAAGTCTTTATCATTCTTTGCCAGTTTATTAATTAGCATCGGTATCAATGCAGACGTCCATCCACTACATATAATCACATTAGGGTACCAAAACAAATTAGGAAGCATCTTAATTGCGGCTAAAGAATAAAAAGCAAATCGCTGGTCATTGTCAGTTAAAAACCTTCCATTTTTTGCTTTGTAAAGAAGATTATTCAATTCCCCAAAAATATTTTCTTGTTCCAGGAAATAAACTTGTAGTCTTGATTTTGGTAAAAAAGCACTCTTAGCCGAACATAAATAGTCTGTATCATCGAAATTAAACAAAATCTCTTTCAGTCGAATAACTTCTCTTAAAATATATTTTCTCTCACTTATAAATCCATACTTAGGCATTAAACATCTAACATCATTACCTTTTTCTTGCAAACCTAAGGGAACTTGAACGGATAAATCTGATAAAGATGAAACTGATGCAAAAGGATCCATTTCGCTAGTTATGTAAAAGAGTTTTTTTGTCATGATAAATGAGTAGCCAGAAATTAACAATAGAGATGGATAATTTCAACTCTGAATAATAATTAATTTTTTGAGAAACTAAACACTAAACCAATCATAATAAAGCAAGATAGAAGGAAGGATCCTCCGGCAGAAATAAATGGCATTGGAAGACCTTTAACAGGCATTAAGCCTATTGTCATTGCAGAATTGATAAATATGTGAGATAAAAGGATTGAAGCAATACCTATTATAACTAGGCTAGCAAAATAATCAGAAGATCGAAATGCAATATCTAAAAGAGTCTTTATTAATAAAAAACAAAGAATCATTATAAAAAAAATACCTAAAAATCCTAGCTCTTCAGCTAAGACAGATAGAATAAAATCAGATTCTTGCACTGGCAAAAACTTTAATTGTGTCTGAGATCCTTCTCCCCATCCCTTGCCAAAAAACCCTCCTGACCCAATTGCAGTAATGCTCTGAATAATATGATAAGCGGATCCCATAGGATCGAGATCTGGATTTAAAAATGTTAGAATCCTTTGTTTTTGATATTCAGCTAGATTGTTCCATAAAAATGGAGTTAATAGTCCTGTAAAAATATTCGCAAAATAAAGCACAGATTTTGTAATAATATTCGCCTGGAAAATGAGAAAAATTATAAACATAATCAAAGCCCATACAGTAAAAACAACAATATTGGACGCTGCTAAGACTGTAATAACAGGTGCTATTATCAAGAAAATTACAAAATTGCTCACTCCCGCCCACAACAACATTGGGATTAAGGGAGCGCAAATAATAACTGTAGTTCCCAAATCTGGTTGATTTAATACTATAAATGCAGATATTAATGTTAAAATGCCTGGAACTAATATAATAGACGAATCTTTGACTTCTAGTTGATGGTTAGATAGATACTTTGCAATCACAATGACAGTAGCACATTTTAGGTATTCTGACGGTTGAATATAAAAAAGACCAAAATCAATCCATCTATAAGTATACTCTACTCTTGGTAAAAAAAATGGGATGATGCAAAAAATTATAGCCACAATAAATATCAAGGTCGAGTTATCATGAATTGTCTTAATCTTTATATTTCTAACAATTAAAAACGCTAAGAATGATAAAATAAGAAAAACACATTGCCTAAAAAATGCACTGTTAAAACTAAGAGGATTATCAGATATGCTATACAGAGTAAGTAGACTGAATAGTATTAATCCAATAATGACAAGAAATAGTCTTACTAAAGAGTCTTTCGTAGCTCCTGAAGAGAATTGTTCTAAAAACATATCTCTAATTCTCCACAAAAGATTTAGAAGAATTGACATAGTAAGAAACTATATCTCCAGCGATTGGGGATGCTATGGCTCCTCCACCTCCTCCATTCTCAATCATCACAACAATTGAGTATGTTGTATCTTGCATTTCAAAGAAACCAATAAACCATGCATGAGGTTCTCCGTGAGGATTTTCGGCAGTACTCGTCTTGCCAAACAATTTGATATCAGAATCATTTATCTTAGCTCTCCATCCGCTACCTTGATCTCCATTGACAACATCAAACATTCCATCCCAAATATGATTCCATATCTTGTCTTGATAAATAATTTTATCATAATAGGATAATTCCTTCGACAGGTTCAGTCTAAGTTGTGCTGTATCTCCTCTAGAAGCAATGTGATTGACAAACCTTAATGCTTGAACCGGTGTAATCAGAATATCTCCTTGCCCTAATGTAAGATTTAATAGGACACCTCTTTCTGACCATCCCCATCTGCCATAATTCTTGACATAAAACTCTTTATCTGGAATTAGACCATCCTTTTCATTTGGCAAATCAATTCCTGTTAATGTATTAAAGCCAAATTTTTTTGCAGTATCTGTCCATTTTTTTAGACTAGTAAGCTGTACTGTTTCATAAAAATATATATTACAGGATTGTGCAATAGCTTTATTCAAATCAACAAGTCCGTGTCCATTTTCATTCCAACAACGGAACTCGCTTGAGCTTCCAGGTGGACTATAAATACCAGTACATAAAAGATTATCCAATGGATCCAACAAACTATCCTCAATCAAATTAATAACTGTTATTAACTTCAACTTTGACCCTGCTGGATAAAGACCTCCAATAGATCTGTTTAATAACGGATTATCTTGATCGCTTAATAAGCTATCCCATTCAGTTTGTGAAGTTGTCCCTCTATAAACACTTAAATCATAAGAAGGGCTGCTAACCATGCTTAATATCTCACCTGTATCAACATTGGAAACTAGCACAGAACCTTTCTTATCTTGTAAAATATTTCTACAATATTGCTGTAAGTTAGAATCAATAGTTAAGGAAAGATCTTCTCCTGGGAATGCAGGAATATTGTCTTGGTCTAATCTAAAAATTTCACGACCATATGTATCAACCTCTATGTAGTCAACGCCTTTAGAAAATCGTAACTCTCTTTCATATTGCTTTTCAACACCTTGCCATCCCATTAATTCTCCAGCTCTATAGAGAAGAGACTTATCAAGCGTAGGAACTACATCTCTGTCTACCTCTCTTAAATATCCTAAAAAATGTGCATCATTCAAAAGAGAAGAATAAATCCTCTCATCAGATCTATCATACTGAATTCCTGGAAATTCTAGTCTCATTTCTTCTATTTGAGAGATTTGTTCAAATGTTAAATTTTTTGCAATAACTGTCGGTAAAAAACGTCCTCTATTATATTTTTTGTATCGCCTATTTAACTCTTCAAAGTCAACATCAATAATAGATGCTAATTTGACAAACTGTTCCTCTTGATCTCTTAATTCATATGGTGTCACTGTTAGAATATAAGTTGGGTAGTTGTCCACCAATATCTCTCCATGACGATCTAGAATTAACCCTCTAGGAGCATAAGTTGTAAGTGCTTTAACGCTATTAATTCTTGACTTAGAAAAATGCCTATCATAATCAATTACTTGTAAATAAAAGTATCTACTAAGAAGAGAAAAAAGAGCAAGGCATAGTAAAAACAATAATGCTCTATAGTGAAAAATATCTGCTTTATTTTCTATTTTAAGCATCTTCTAACACTCTCTCTTTTACTTTAAAAAACCTAGTAATCATAAAACCTGCAAAAGAAGTGTAAGTGGCTACAAAAATCCAATTTTTCAAAAAAAGTAGTATGTCATTAAAAAAGAAAAAATCATATCTAAAAAATGCATATAATCCAGTCCCTAATGAAACCAAAACTAACCAATATAGATCAAAATTCCTGTATACAAAATTGAAACCTACTCTCGCTGAAAGATAAGCGCATATCGAGAAAACAAGACTTGATAAACCTATATAAGAACCATTAAATAGTATCAGATCTGATACTAACCCGATAACAAATCCAATCAATGTTGCTCGAGAAATATTTTCCATAGATATAGAAGAAAGGATAACAAATAAAAGCATAATATTTGGCTGAAATCCATTTATAGTTAATAATTCTGAAAAAACTAATTGGAGCGCTACTGCTAAAAGAAAATATCTGGTAAAAGAGAGCTGCATATACCTAATTACCTCCTCTCAATATAAATAACTGATTTAAGGTGGATAAATCAGAGAAGAGCCTCATACGGACAACCTTATTTGAACTGTTAGATTTTTTATAAAAACTAATTACTTCTCCCACAGGAAGATTAGGTGGAAAATATATGCTAAGATTTGATGTTAAAACAATATCACCAATTTTAACATCTGATGTTGTTTGCACTTCTACAATCTCGCATGTATCATTTGAAATCCAACGCATAATACCCTCAGCTTCTGAAGGCATTATCTTTACACTTAATCTAAAATCTATGTCACTTATCAATTGAACTGCTGAATAATCATTGGCTACAAGAATGGTTTTTCCCACTACTCCTCTTGATGAGAGGACTGGACTATTATTTTTTACGCCATCGTTTAATCCTCGATTTAGAAGAACAGATGCCATATTGGAATTTATTCCCTTCGATAAGATATCTGCTCCAATAAGATCGAACTCATTGCGCTCTCTAAACTTTAATAAATCTCTCAATCTCTCATTTTCGATTTTATTAGAAGACAAGATTTGGTTCTCCAAATTAAGCTTTAAATTTTCTTGAGATAGAACTTCAAATTTTTTGGTTAAAAAAAGTTGATTATCTAACCAATTAAAAGGTTGATATAGAAAAGAGAATGTATCTAATGCAGAAGTACGTAAGCTTTGGACATTTTTATTATCATTGGTGAAAATCAGTACGAATGAAATGAAAATACATAAAAATAAAACAAAGCTATCTAATTTTTGTTTAGCGAGTAAGTCAATCTTGGCCATTCTTAAAGAAGGACATGCTTAAATTTTTCTAAATCTTCTATTACAGCGCCACATCCTTTGACAATTGCTAAGTGTGGTTCATCTGCAACATTTACAGGTACACCTGTTTTCTCGCGCAATACTTGATCCAAACCTCTTAATTGAGATCCTCCTCCAGCTAAAACAATTCCTCTATCTATGATATCCGATGAAAGTTCAGCTGGTGTTGCCTCTAGAGCATCTTTGATTACGTCTAAAATTCTTTTTACAGGATCTTTTAATGCTTGCCTGATTTCATCAGATCTAACATCTATCGTTTTTGGTATTCCAGATACTAAGTCTCGTCCTTTTACCAATATATTTTTAGAACGTGATCTCATCGCTGAACCAACGGTAATCTTTATTTGTTCTGCTGTTTGTGCTCCAATTTCTAATTTATGCTCATTCCTAAACCAATGTTGTATCGCATCGTCCATCTCATCTCCAGCAACTCTTATAGCTTTTTTAGTTACTACCCCGTTTAACGAAATTACAGCTACTTCAGTAGTTCCTCCACCAATATCAACAATAATATTACCTACAGGCTTACTAATATCTAATCCAATTCCAATTGCTGCTGCAACAGGTTCATCCACTAAGTATACTTCTCTGGCCGCTTGCTTCTCTCCGGAATCTTTTACAGCCCTTCTTTCCACCTCAGTTACGCCAGATGGAACACAAATAACCATTCTTGGTCTAGTTAATCTATTTAGATTCAC
>DASCOP010000016.1:0-12148 GCA_036012065.1 Fidelibacterota bacterium | reverse complement strand
TTTACTATGGCAGCAGGCGACTCACAAGAAGTAGTGTTTGGTATTTTCCACGCTGCTGGTGGTGACGCGTTAGCTTCTGTGGCTTACCTAAAAGAAGTAGATGCCTTAGCACAAACAGCTTATGACATTGACTTTGCTTTGCCTGACTCACCTCCTTCACCAAACGTGACAGCGAGTGCGTTAGCAGATCAAATCATATTAGTTTGGGACGACGCTCCTGAAGGCTATGATGTTATTAGTGAAGTTGATTTAGACGCTAGTGGTAATCCTACTCACTTTGTATTTGAAGGATACAACGTTTATCAGCATGAAACAGCATCAGGGGCTGGAGCTAAGAAAAGACTAGCTACCTATGATATTGTAAATGGTGTTACTGAAATTTATGACACCGTGTTTGATGCTAGCTTAGGTGAGAATATTAGCATTAGAACGCAGTTTGGTTCAGACAGCGGATTATCACATTTTGAAGCTATCACAACAGATGGATTAAAAGGTAATTCAAAACTGATTACAAATCGTTCTTATTATTATTCTGTAACCGCATATGGTTACAATGCTGACGGTCTTCCAAAAACATTGGAAAGTAGCCCGTCATACTTAACTGTAAGACCAGAAGTACCTAACACATTCGCTGCCGGTGACAACACCGCATCAGCGGGTGATGTGATTGCAACAGCACACACTGGACCTTCTCAAGGTTCTGTTGATGTGGTTGTAGTAGATGCTTCTCAATTAACTGGCGACGACTACACAGTAACAATGGATGATGTAATGCCAGATGGTACTGTAGCTGTTAATTGGACATTAACAAATGACAACACAGGCGGAGTCCTGATTGCTAACAACCCAGTTGTAGGTGGTGTTAACACCGCTACGGGCGTGGAAGTTGGACCAGGTGGAACCCCAGTTGTTGAAGGTATTCAATTACTAGTTAACGGCCCCCAAGAAGACTTACTATCAGTAAGTGAGTGGGATCATGGCTGGAAAGAAAACCAAGTATTAAGAGACCCTGCGGTTTCTTATGTACCTTGGGCTAGTTTAGGTCGTACAGGATACATTATTGAAAATAGAGCAGGTATACACTACTCTGCCCCTTATAATCGTGACTTTGACCGATTTAATTACTGGGAGTCAGATGACGTAGAGCTTGACTTTAGTACCCCATCATTAGGGTATGACTATCTTGCTGAATGGGTTAATGGTTATGCACCATTCTCAGCCTACAGACATAATTTTGCTACTGGAAACAAAGAGCAAATTTTTGCCGGTTGGTGGGAAACTGATGGTGACTATCAGCTAAGTATCCATGCAGGTCAATGGGCGGGTCCTATATTTGGTGCGGACTCTTTTGAACCTATCTATTGTTTTGTAGGTATGGTTGCAACGCCATATGATCCAGCTAAGGAAGCACAATATATTGCTGAAGACGACCTAACTACCTCAGGTGGTTGTGGTTGGGGATCAGGTGGTTGTGATAACAGTACCACAAGTGGTGCACAAATCACATATCCATATATGACAGCAACATTATTTACTGACTATTTAGGTTCAGGTGTACTACCAACAGCAGCAGGATTTGCTTACTGGGGTGGTTACACAACAGCTAGTTCTGTAGTATGGGAAATGAGTAAGCCAAATTCATCAGCAGATACGTTTACGTTTACTACTGAAGGATTGGGCATGGAAGCTACTAGATTCGATCCAGATCGTATTTCAGTATGGCCAAATCCATATTACGGATATAACCCAGAAGAGCGTGATGCGCTAGATCGTAGAGTGATGTTTAGTCATCTACCTACAGAAGGTCCTGCGACAATTCGTATCTTCGCATTAGACGGTACACTAGTAAGAACAATTCATCACAATGATACAGGTTCACAACACGCAACATGGGATATGAAGAATAACTTCGAATTACCAGTTGCTAGTGGAATGTACCTGGCTCACGTAGAGACTAACCTGGGAGATAAAATTCTCAAGTTAGCTGTAATTCAACCAGAACAACGTCTAGACGTTTATTAAGGAAAAGGAGAAAATGAAAATGAAAAATACATTTAAAATCTTCCTTGGATTCGCAGTGTTGGTTTCAGCATTGACTGCTGGTACAGTAAGATCTCAAGGTACCGCTGGTGCCTCACAGCTTCTTATTCCAGTAGGCGCTGAAACGGTAGCTCTTAGCGGAACAAACGTTGGTACCGTAGCTGGAGTAGATGCATTATTTACTAATGTAGCTGGTTTAGCAAGACACAACTCTGGTTTACAAGGAACAGTTTCAACCACATCTTATATCGCAGACATCGATGTGATGTATGCAGGTATGGTTATGGCAATGGGCGAAACAGGAACATTTGGAATGACACTAAAGTCACTAGACTTTGGTGATATCCCAAAAACTACTGCTTTTGCTCCAGAGGGAGACGGACAAACATTCTCCCCTAGCTTCTTTACAGCGACAGCAGGATTTGCAAGAGCATTTTCTGACCGTGTTAATGTTGGAGTTGCGGCAAAGATGATTTCTGAGACAATCGAAGAAACATCTGCAACAGGGATGGCTTTTGACGTAGGTGTTCAATACAAATTCCCAGATCAACCATTAACACTAGGCGTTGCAATGAAGAATGTTGGTAGTAGAATGCACTATGATGGTATTAATCTTGATCAGAACCTCACACCAGAGGACTCTGAATCGGGTTCATCATCTGAAACATTTAGAATTGTTGCAGACAACTTTGCTCTGCCAACAAGTCTAGATCTTTCTGCAACCTACGCAGTGCTTAACAACTTAGATGTGAGCGCAACTTTTACTAATCACTCATACCAAACAAATACTTTAGCACTTGGTGCCAAGTATTCGTTGGGTAGCGCTTGGGTTGGTGCAGCGACTACAATGACTGTAGGCGATGACGAACAACCAGGTGACGTTTCCGATGCAGATTGGGACGAATGGAGCGGATCCAATTGGGGAGCTTCAATGGGTGCAGGAGTATCATTGCCAGTGGGTGACTATATGATGCATGTTTCATATGCTTTGAGAACAGCAAATGAATACTTTGATGATCATAGCACTATGCAAGTTACCTTTGATTTCTAAACTGTTGAGTTAAGGATTCAAAATAAAAGGGGCTCTTTTTAGAGCCCCTTTTATTTATCAAATAATAATTCAATATTATTATATAAATAATTGGGTGGGATGTTTTGACCTAAGAAGTATCGATCGCTTGCACTGTCAAAATGCATTTCCCAATGTAGATGTGCTCCCCTATCATTTTTTAAAGCACCATCTGATGTCCCCGTATTGCCAGATAAACCGATAATTGATCCTTGCTCTACCTGTGCGCCAGGTACAATTCCTTCTGGAATGTTAGATAGGTGAGCATACACGCTAATTGTTCTAAATTTCGATGTAATGGTATACCCATGATCAATTACAACAGACTTTCCAAGTAATATATAGTTATAGATGTCATCAGGGGTTTTATTAAGCTGTGTAGATGTGGCTAAAAACGTATTATAGGTGTCAATATCAACATCTATGTGTTGCGGATTACTTCTTACCACAGTGCCACTAGCAACGGCCATAACGGGCGCATTTAAAGGCACAGAGAAATCAATACCTTCGTGCGTGCCTGCTCTATACTCTCTTTTCGCGTTAGGAAGCAAATTTAATATCGACGGAACAACATAATCTTCTGACGGCAATTTAATTTTTTGTAATAGCTCAGAGCTGTGTAGATTGGTGTTTTTATTAATATAAAATAAAAAATTTTCCCTTGATGGTGTTTCTGCCTCCAAATCAATAGAGGCGGTAGGAGCTACACAAGCACCTAAAAACAAAGTCAACACGACCATATAATAACTAATTTTCATTTTGTATTGATAATATAAGTTATTCTATTATATATAAAACTTAGTTTAATAATAGACCCAGTATCTTTTTCAACCCATACTTTTCGTAGGGAGCTATCAATTAATGCCCTATTAATAAGGTTGGTTTCTTTAGACACAACATTATCCGACTTAATATCCATTCTATATAAAAGCGCCAAAATCGTTTTTTGCTTATCTCCCTTACCATATTGCACAAGCTCCTCTTCTTCTGCAAATAAAAAACGTACATCAACCACCACGCTATCAAGAACAGGCACTTCTCGCACCCAAGCACCGTCTACAATGTCTATTTTGTTGTTAGATAGGAGCTGTATTATGAGGTTTTCATTACCAAGACTCTGATTTTTATACTCCGTGTTTTCTTTTAACAAAAATGAACCCGCGCCAACAGGCTTAATCATTATTTTCTTTTCTTCTATTGTAAGAGTGAAGACCTTTAAGGCGTCATAGGCATAAATATGATACTCTTTTTTGCTTCCAAAAACTGCTGAATGAAGCAATACAAACAAAAAAAGAAAAATAGCTGTGTTTTTATAGTTCAATTTTATAGCAAGACACAAGAAGCAATTGTAAAATATAGCGCAACCCCCAATATATCAATTGCTGTAGTTACAAAAGGGCCAGTTGAGATTGCTGGATCAAAAGACAGCTTTTTTAATATTAAAGGAACGCTAGCCCCCACTGCAGTGGCAATGGTCATAGAGCATCCTATGCTTAACCCTATAACCAACCCAAGATTTTCTATTTGTGTTCCTGTAATCGGCTCTGAGGCAAAGCCAATCAAGGCCCCATAAAGAGTGCCCAAAATTGCACCCACAATGATTTCCTTCGTTACTAGAGAAAAAGTGTTTCCAACATCTACTCTACCCGTTGCTAATCCACGCACTATAATAGTTGAAGATTGTGTGCCAATATTGCCTCCAATACCAATAATAACAGGTATAAAAGAAGCTAAAACGATCATCTCTTTAATTAGGTGATCAAAATAACCGATAATTGCCGCTGCACAGATTCCACCAATTAAGCTCGCAAAAATCCAAGGCGCCCTTGATTGTGCATTTTCTATAGGAGACTTAAGGAGAATTTCCCTGTCTTTACCTACACCAGCCATCTGCAAAAAATCTTCTGATGCTTCTTCTCTCACAATATCTACTACATCGTCTATAGTAACAACGCCTAAAAATCTATTTTGTCGGTTTACGACCGGCAGAGCCAAATAGTTATATTGTGCCACTGTTTTTGCAACTTCTTCTTGGTCGGTTTCTGAAGTAGCAGCATGAATATCTTTAATCATGATATCTTTTAACTTCTTAGTATTTTTTGATGTTACCAAGTTTCTTAAAGACACAACACCAACCAATTTTTCTTTGTTGTCTAAAATATACACATAAAAGATTTTATCATTTTCTGGAACAGCCTGAAGCTTTTTGATGCTTTCTTTTATGGTGGTGTTTTGGTTTAGCGTGAAAGTTTCTTTTGTCATAATACTACCAGCACTGTCATCTGGATATGACATAATTTCTTCTACATCTTCTAAATCTTCTACCTCAATTTTTTCTAATATTTCTTTTTGTTTTTCTTCAGGAAACATGCCAATAATTGCAGCTTGATCATTTGTATCTAAATAAATAAACATTTTAGAAATATTAGTAGAGCTTTCATCTATAAGCATGTTTTCAATTAATGCTTCATCTAACTCTTCTAGCACTTTTGCTTTATGGCTAAAAGTTGGACATAAATTAAAAATGTTTTTTTGATCAGAATTTCCAAACCCCCTCATAAGAAGGGCTACATCTGCGGGATGTGTCTTGCGCAAAATCTTTGTTAAGTTTGCATCGGCTTTTCGCCTTAAGAGTCTTTGTATAGTTCTTCTTAATAAAGAAATTTCAGTGGAAAATATTGCTTTTTTCATTGTATTGGATTTTGTATAAATTAACTCTACTTTATAACAAATTAAAGATTAAGTAAATGGCTAAAATAACTAAACAATCAGATAAATTCTCAAAATGGTATACTGACGTCATTTTAGAGGCAGATTTAGCAGATTATGGTCCCGTAAAAGGAACGATGGTCATAAAGCCTTATGGATATTCTCTTTGGACAAATATAAAAAATATTTTAAATGGAATGATTGAAGAGAGCGGCCACGATAACGCATATTTTCCACTATTTATTCCAAAAAGCTTTCTTGAAAAAGAAGCAAAACATGTCGAGGGTTTTGCAAAAGAATGCGCTGTGGTAACCCACTCAAGGCTTGTTTCTAAAGATGGGACACTCACGGTTGATCCTAGCTCAAAATTAGAAGAAGAAATTATTGTACGCCCTACTTCTGAAACGATTATTTGGCATATGTTTAAAAAGTGGGTGACATCCTATAGAGATTTGCCGGTGAAGATTAATCAGTGGGCCAATGTAGTGCGTTGGGAAATGCGCACAAGATTATTTTTAAGAACCTCAGAATTTTTGTGGCAAGAAGGCCATACTGCACATGCAACTAAAGATGAAGCAATGAAAGAAACCCTAATGATTGTTGATATGTATACATCTCTTTTTGAAGACTATCTTGCAATTCCAACTTTGGTTGGAAGAAAATCTAATATGGAAAGATTTGCAGGGGCAGATGAAACATATTCTATTGAAACAATGATGAGAGATAAAAAAGCGCTACAAGCAGGCACCTCCCATTATTTAGGCACAAATTTTGGGAATGCATTTGATGTCAAGTTCCAGAGCAAAGATAACAAAGAGCAACCAGTTTTTGCAACTAGCTGGGGCGTGAGTACACGCATGATTGGAGCTTTGATTATGGTTCATGGAGATGACAAAGGTATAAAAATTCCCCCTAAAGTTGCTCCACATCAAGTGGTGGTGGTTCCTATTAATCCAAAAAATGAAAATGAAAAAGAATTCAACAATTTTGTTGATGGCGTGGCTAATGATTTAGCTAAAAATAAGATTCGATACAAGATAGATGGCTCAGAAAATTCCCCTGGCTTTAAATTCAATTTTTGGGAGCTAAGAGGAGCACCAATTAGAATTGAAATTGGCTTACAAGAATACAAAGATCAAAAATTAACATTATGTAGAAGAGATACAGGTGAAAAAAATTCTATTTCAAAAAATAATACAAGCGCTATTGTAAAAATGTTAGATGAGATTCAAAATAGCATGTATAGCTCTGCAGCCTCTTTTCTAAAAGAAAACACAATAGAACTTGATAGCTACAAAGACCTGGAAGAGAGACTATCAAAAGAAAATTGTTTTATTAAGGCTTACTGGGACGGCTCAGAAGAGTCAGAAATGAAAGTAAAAGATGATACCAAAGCCACCATTCGATGTATCTTAGAAGACATAGATGACACAAAAGCTAAGTGTATTGTTTCTGGTAAACCAGCCAAACACCTTGTGATCTTTGCAAAAGCATATTAATTGCTATGAAAAACCTACTATCTTATTCTTTATTAGTTTGTTTGTTGTATCTTTTGTTGTGGCCAGTTCCTATTAATCCAGTCGCCTGGGATTCTCCTGAACCTCCATCAATGACAGGTATATATGCGAAAAATAATTATTTGAAAAATATAGAGATATTTTGGGAAAATGATGGGCATTATGGCCCAGAAGATATAGCAATTCACGACGGTAATCTATATGCAGGATACCACGATGGACTTATTATGAGCTCTGTTGGTGAGTTTTACAACACCAATGGTCGTCCTCTTGGCATGGTATTTGATTCTAGCAATAATTTAATTGTTGCAGATGCGATTCAAGGACTGATATCTATCAATCAAAAAGGTGTTGCTATCACCCTTTCAACAAAATCTGATTCAGATGGCATTCCGCTCGGCTTTGCAGATGATTTAGATATTGCAACTGATGGGAAAATTTACTTTTCTGACGCTTCAAATCAATTTGGATATGGAGAAGATAGAATTGAAATAATGGAACATACTCCAAACGGGAGATTGTTAGTTTATGATCCCGAAACCAAGCTCACGACCACGTTACTTGATAATTTATATTTTGCTAATGGAGTTGCTGTAAGCCCCGATGATTCTTTTGTTTTGTTTAATGAAACATTTATGTATCGAATACAAAAATATTGGCTTAAAGGAGAAAAAGCCGGCACATCAGAAATTGTTATTGAAAACTTACCCGGTTTTCCAGACAATATTTCTTCAAATGGACAAGGAATCTATTGGGTGGCACTTTTTACAGTAAGAAATGATTTTATTGATCAAACATCAGATAAACCTTTTCTTAGAAAGCTAGCTTTGCGATTGCCAGAGTTTTTACAGCCTCAACCAGAACCCTATGCATTTGCTTTAGGAATTGATAAAAATGGAAATATCTTACACAACCTTCAATATGGTTCGAATGATGCTTATTCGCCCATAACAAGCGTTAAACAGTATGGCGATAAACTTTATTTTGGTAGCCTTTCTCATAAAGGTTGGGGTAAAATAGAATCTCCAAAATGAAAATTTCTACGCCGGGCATTGTATTAAAAACCACCCTTTTTAAAGAATCTAGTATTATTGTTAGACTGTTTACTCTCGAAAGAGGCAAGTGTTCTTATGTAATTAAAGCAGCAATGCGACAAAAATCTCCCCTAAAAGCAATATACCAACAAATGAACGAAGTAGAAGTAAGCTATACCCACAACAAAAAAAGACAACTACAACCAATATATGATTCTAAGATTTTAAATCGTTGGGATAATATTAGCGACGATCTTAGAAAAACAATTCTTTGTTTATCTATGATAGAGATGATTGATAAAGGGTTTGATGAAACTACATCTGATCAGAACACATATTATTTAATTAGAAATATATTAGAATATTTTAATGTAGCAGATAGTGGATACAATAATGCTTTCTACTTTTTTCTTATACATTTTTTAAAAAACACGGGGTATAGCATTATTGATGCAGACGAACACCCAATTATTAAGAAATATGTTCAAAAGGAACCTGATTTGCCTGATCATTTAAAAAAGATTTATTTATCTGATTTTGTTGATACAAAAACAACGAACATAGATTTTGGATACAATAAAAAGATTATGGCAAACTGTATTTCTGATTTAATAAGATATCATTTGCCAGACATTAAATCATTTAATGTGGCAAAAGAAATATTCAAAGCCTCTTAGCTATTCAACCTTAAAGACTTTCTCTCCAGGCGCTACCATCATGAATTTTTCTCTGGCAATTGTTTCAACATATTTTTCATCAAATTTGAGCTTTTCAGCCTCTTTTTCAAGAGAGACAATTTGTTGTCTCAAAGAGTTAATTTCTTGTTGAATCTCTAGTTTTTCTTTTTTCAGCTTCCAAAGAGAAATAAACCCTCTATCACTAAACAAAAGCAATAGAATACAGCCAACAGATAAGGACAAGAATAAAAAATTGGTTAAAGAAGGAGATTTAATTTTCATCACTATTTAATAAAAGATAAGGGTTTACCAAACTTTGGACCTTGCAAGCTTTCTTCAATCCTTAATAATTGGTTGTATTTGCTTGTTCTGTCTGATCGACACACGGAACCGGTTTTAATTTGTCCCCCACCCATTGCAACTGAAAGATCAGAAATAAAGGTGTCTTCTGTTTCTCCAGACCTATGAGATATAACAAAATCACAACCATTATTTTTTGCGATATCAATTGCTTGGATTGTTTCTGATACAGTGCCAATTTGGTTGAGTTTGATTAAAATACTATTAATTGCATTTTCATCAAGTGCTTTTTGCAATCTTTGTGGACTAGTCACTGTTAGGTCGTCACCCACAATTTGAATTTTTTCGCCCAACAAACCATTCATTTCTGACCACCCCGCCCAGTCGTTTTCATCTAATCCATCTTCAATAGAAACTATAGGGTATTGCTTTATTAGTTTTTCATAGAAATGGATCATACCACTAGCATCCAGTCTCTTATCATCAATTTTTAGATGATATTGATTGTTTTTATAAAAACTTGACGCCGCTACATCTAGCGCTAAAAACACATCTTTGCCAGCATCATATCCAGACCTCTCAATTGCACTTAATAACAATTCTATAGCATGCTCATTTGATGTAAGGCTTGGCGCAAAACCGCCTTCATCGCCAACAGTTGTTGATAAACCTAAATTATTTAGTTCTTTTTTAAGAGTGTGAAATATTTCTGAACCCATACGTATTGATTCTGAAAAAGATACTGCACCACAGGGGAATAACATAATCTCTTGTATATCAGATCCTCTATTAGCATGCATTCCACCATTAAGCACATTAATCATTGGAATTGGCATTATCTTGCTATCTTTATTGAGATATATATAAAGAGGTTGATTATAAAAATTTGCTGATACTACAGTACACGCCATAGATATGCCAAGCATAGCATTTGCACCATACTTACTTTTATTTTCTGTGCCATCAATTTCTATTAATAGTGAGTCTATTGCTTCTTGATCATCAGATCTTTTATTAATTAATTGTGGTTGAAAAACATTGATTACATTGTTAATTGCGATAGATACTTCTTTTCCATGGAATCTATTTTTCTCCATATCTCGCAATTCTAATGCTTCAAATTCTCCCGTAGAAGCTCCAGATGGAACAGCGGCCCTTCCAATCACACCACTGGCGCATATTTCTACTTCTATGGTCGGGAAACCCCTAGAATCTAGAATTTGTCGAGCATGTATTTTCTCTATAATTGGGCGTTTATCAGTATTCATATTTCAATTTAATTATTATTGTTTTGTACAAAACATATTAAAGATTGATAGCACTTGTTTCAATGCTAATTCTAATGAATTTAGCATTTTTTACCTAAATAACATTTTTTAACATACTTAATAAAAATCTTGATTCATCGGTAAAAAGCGACTATAATTATGAAAAAGATGAATAAATACAACTTTTTTAAAAAATTTAATCATATTGACATGATTAATGATGGGGGCAGAAATCCACTTAATTAGTGTGGATTGATGCCTTTTTTAACTAGTTAATAACTAATCAAGGAGGAATAACATGGCTTCATGGGATTCATTAGTAACAAGTACGTTAAGTGGTTTAACAGGTGTAGTAAAAGCTGCAGTTATATTTTTTGTGTTTGCAAACATACTATATCCAACAGGAATGGACCCGCTTGGCGGAATTATGAATTTAGTTGATACTTTTCTAAACGGTGGCGTTACAGGATTGCTAGTATTAGTAGTCTTTTTGTCATGGTTATAAGATAGGATCGTATAAACTAACAAAAAATAAGAGCTCCATACGCTAGTATGGGGTTCTTATTGAATACAAAAGTTTGGAGGACAAACACAATGAAAGATGCATTCAATAAAATCAATGATACTTTAGGCTCATTAACAGGCCTGTTGACACAAGTAGTCGTTGCTGGAACTATTATCGGTATTTTGTATGATGACATTTTTGGCGTTATTGCAGGTATTGGTAGTGCAGTAGCTATGATTGGTGACGGTGGCGTTGCTGGTTTGGTTGCGGTGATGATTGTTGCAGGGTGGATGAAAAAATAATTTTTAATAAACTCTACATTGATTTAAAATAAAAAGGGCTCAATTTTTGAGCCCTTTTACGTTATATTTATAATAATTTTATACTATGAAATTATTAATTTCCTTACGCCCTGTTATTTCTATCTTTTTTTTGCTATCTATTGCTTTAGCAAACAATCAACAAACAATTACCATTTTAGGGGCAAACAATACACCGCTTGGCAAAGCAGATATTATCAAAAAGAATCAATACTATATTTCGTTAAACGATATCGGAGAAATTGTTGGTAACGGGTCATTTGTAAACAACAAAACAGAAAAAATTGTTATCTATGTGCAGGGATTAAAAATTAAGCTATCAAACAACATTTCATTTATTGTTATTGACGATAAAACATATCAAATGAAAAGCAAATTGTTTAAAAATAACGATCAGTACTATGCGCCAATCGATGATTTTTTTAATATTCTTTTACTTCATGGCGCCGATCAATATTCTGTCGATTATAATAAAATGTCCATATCTCTTCATTCAACAACTAAAAAGACACCAGAACCAGTAGGCATGAACGTTGATTTAAAAAAAGAAAAAAATAAATGGAAATTTGACACCATTATTATTGATCCTGGGCATGGCGGAAAAGATCCCGGTGCAATTGGCTATAGAGGAACCAAAGAAAAAGACGTTACTCTTGATGTTGCAAAGCGTTTAGCTAAGAAAATTGAAAGAAATATGAAAATCAACACC
>DASCOP010000015.1:0-2252 GCA_036012065.1 Fidelibacterota bacterium | reverse complement strand
TTAAAATTGGAATGATAATCTCCACCAAAAAAATCATTTACAATATTTTTGGTTCTGATTTCTATTTGTCGAACTTTTTTTAGGATGTCTTTGGACATAAGATAAAATTATGGAACAGGAATCTCTTTAAATAACTGATCAATTAATTCTTCTGATGTGATTTCTTCTGCCTCTGCTTCATAAGATAACAACATTCTATGTCTTAAAACGTCTTTTCCTATATATCTTATATCTTCTGGAATAACATAACCTCTTCCATCGACAAATGCTTTTGCTTTGGCTGCCAATACTAAATTAATTGATGCTCTAGGAGAAGCCCCGAAACTAATCAAGTCTTTGAGTTGACCTAATTTAAATTTTTCAGGACTTCTTGTTGCAAAAACAATATTCAATATATAATCCAGAATCTTAGGTGCGATATAAATATCATTGAGCAATCTTTGGGCTTCTAAAACCTTCTTAGCATTCACTACAGGTTTTTGTTTTTTCTCTAAATTAGTTTTTGCTACTCTAGATAAAATCTCTTTTTCTTCTTCTATTGATGGATAATCAACAAGAACCTTTAACATGAAACGATCTACTTGAGCTTCAGGCAATGGATAGGTTCCTTCTTGTTCAATAGGATTCTGTGTAGCTAATACAAGGAAAGGTAAATCAAGTTTAAATGTTTCTTCCCCAATAGTAACTTGCCTTTCTTGCATTGCTTCAAGTAAAGCACTTTGTACCTTTGAAGGAGCTCTATTGATTTCATCTGCTAAAATAATATTAGAAAAAATTGGTCCTTTCTTTGTCATAAAATCACCTGTCTTTTGATTATATATCAAAGTACCTAGCAAATCTGCAGGTAGCATATCTGGCGTAAATTGAATTCTCTTAAATTCAGCGCTAATTAAGTTAGCAACAGTATTAATAGTTAGCGTTTTAGCTAGGCCAGGTACCCCTTCCAGTAATATATGACCATTAGATATAACAGATATTAGTATCTTATTTATAAGATCATCCTGTCCAACAATTACCTGTCCAATTCCGTCTTTCAAATCTTTAATAAATACCGACTTCTTTGCAATCTTTGCATTCAATCGATTTAGTGCATCTTTATTCATCATTTTCCTTCTTTACAATATGTTGAGTTTCAAATGTGCTATTTGTTAACGGCACTAGAAATCCATTGCTTTTCTTTATATTTAGCTCTCCAGCTAAATCTAATACATTTTTCCCAGAGATTAAGACCCTTAAATCTGTTATTCCGTTAAGATTGCCATTATCTAATTTTGCGAAATATATATCTGTTCCATTTACTGTTAAATTTAAATATGGTTCCGATGTTTCTTCAAAATCTATCGATCCTGTAATCTGTAGATTAGGATCTTTCTGTAGCTTCAATTTGACTTTTGGATTAGTTACAGATCCTAAAAAATTAATCTGGCCTATATTATCAATAACATTAAGGTCTATACTCAGATTTCTAATAGATTCTGGCTTCAACTCTACTGGAAATTCTCTTAAATCAAGCTTAGTATCTCTTACTCTTAATGTTCCATTTAATATCTGTGTATTTTCAGGTGTATTTGCCTCTTGATCTTTAATATCTATATTGAAATAAACTGATTCATTTTCATCATAAAGCAAAACTACTTCTTCAAAAAACTGTCCTATGTAATCAGCTGGAAATTCTTTGTGAGATTCTAATTCAAAAGAATAGCTTTGAATCTCTGATGTGTTTTCAAATTGATTCAGGTTTAATGCCATAGAGAATGTTCCCAATTCTAATACACCATCAAATAATACTCCACTCTCTGCATTGATATTCAATGAAAAAAATTCACTATCCTTTGAAATGCTATCACTCTCTAAACTATTAATATATTTTATATTTAAGATAGGTTCATTCAAATGAATATTTACAGCATCAACTAGATTATAACTTATTCTCTGATTGTCAAAGAAGAGATTTCCTAACATCATAATATTTGTGTAAGAAAAATGAGTTTTTAATGAAGCATTAGGGACTTTTAGTATATTATCATCATTATTATCTACAATGACATCTTTTAATAAGATATACACATCTACTTTATTGCTATCTGCAACAAGGTTAATAGTAGATGATTTATCAAAATCAATACTATACTCCTCTGACAGAGAAGCTATAAGAGAGTTTGATTGATCAATTTCAAATTCTAATCCTTTTCCTATATAAATATATAAGGAAATGGTAACGATAATTATACATAGAATAAATGTGATAATTA
>DASCOP010000014.1:0-8320 GCA_036012065.1 Fidelibacterota bacterium | reverse complement strand
TGACATAAGGATAAGAAGGTAAAAAATAATTAGTCTAAAATACATAGTAAAATACTCCATGTTTGTTTATTAAAATATTAGATTTAATACTTATTCAGATAATACTTCGCTACGTTTTGCCATACGAACAGTCATTTCTACTTTTTCAAGAGGATTGTCGTTCTGATCTTTCGCTACGTTTGCAATCATATCAATAATATCTAAACCGTCAATAACTTTACCAAAAACAGTATAATTATTATCTAAAAAACTTGCATTATCATGGCAAATAAAGAATTGGCTTGAAGCACTATTTGGATCATTCGTTCTTGCCATTGAAAGAATACCTTTCACATGCGGCGTAGGATTAAACTCTTGTGGAATTAACCAAGTACTTGGATCTTCTTCATTTCCAATACCAAAAAATTTTCCAGCTCTACCGCCAGTTCCATGTGTCGCTCTATTTTCATTTCTTGAGTTAGGATCTCCACCTTGAATCACAAAGCCTGGGATTACTCTATGAAATGTTGTTCCATTAAAATATTCTTCGTTTGTTAGCGCAATAAAACTCTCAACATGCATCGGAGCAAGATCTGAGTAGAATTCTACTACCATATCCCCAAAATTCGTTGATATTACTGCGACTTCATTCTCTTTTTCATAAGTCATTAAAAAAACTCCTACGATAGTTAAAGTTAAAATTAGTGTTCCAATAGAAAATATTGGCATTTTAAAAAGATCGTTTACAAATAAAAAAACTTTTTTCATTACTGTACTTTTAATGTAATAATAGGATGTTTTCGTGGTGCAAAAATAGCATTTTGTACCTCAAATTCTAAAGAGAATGATTCCAATACTCCTTTTGTTAGCACTGTTAACTTGATAGTATCTTGCGCTGGAATTTCTACTAAATCGCTATTAATAAAAAAATTAAAACTACTATTATTTTTTAATATAAAACGAACATCTGATTTATTCTTGATACTTACATGAGCCGCATCTCGTTTATACTCTACAGAAACGACTTCTAAACTTGCATCAATCAATGGCAATAACCATTTTTCTCTACCAATTAAAGTATTTCTATTCCAAACAACAGTTTGCTTTTTAAATAAAGCTTTCTTTATTGCTTTTTCACTTTTTTCTTTGGCAAAAACCAATGTCACAGGACGGTGTCCCCCTTCTGAAATTTCATAATCCCAATCAACCAAACCATGAATATCTGAATTTCCAATAATAGTCAAATCATAGTCTAGAGCTATTTGTAATGATTCCTCAGAATATTCGAACTCATTTACTACCTCTACTCCATGTAAATAACCTTTACTAAACAACGTCTTGTGCATTTCTGTGATTACTACATCTCCGTACTGTTCTTGTCTCCAAGTAGGGTGATTCCAAAAAACAAATGCTTTCTGTTTATTTGCTGCTTCAAAAGGTCTCATATCATCTTTTGGTACAATACCAGCAATTTCATCCGCACTATGTAACTTATTCGCATCTTTTAGAAAAATTGCATTGGCGTGTCCTAAAGGCATTCTTCTTGTTATTTCTGCTCCACTAACTATTAACAAATCACTATTACTGTATTTTGTTGCTAATTGGTAAGATCGATTGCGATCAGGATGTGGAATATCACTAATATGTGGTTGATATTCTAAGTGTTCTGTCACAGCTAAGACATCAATATTATCTTTCTCAGCTTCCTCTACGCGTATATCAGGCCAGACACTGCCATCTGAAAAAACGCTATGCGTGTGAAAATCGCACACCAAAGTCAGATGATGATCAAGATCTGGAAAAGTAATCTCACGATTTACATCAGCTTGCTGTGCGTTTAATATCGCACAGCAGCTAATTACTAAAAATAGTATGTTTTTATTCAAGATCTCTCTGGAATTGTTCAACACCGCTAATTTTACCATCAAGGTCAAAATAGAATAATTCTACTAATTCCTTTTCCCATACTGTTCCATCTTTGTTTACTCTTTTCTCATAAGAGTAAACGGTTACACCAGATTCTGGATCTGTATTGTATATTTTAAGTGGAGTCATGGAAAATGGTGTCCATGTTACAGACTCTAGACTATCAAAAACAGACTTCATGTCTTCGCTAGTTCTTTGAGAAGTTCCGCCAGTAGCTGATTTAAAAGTCCACTCATCTGCAAAGTATCCAGAAACAGCTTCGCCGTCCATATCATTATAGTCAGCAAACATTTTTTCAAGCGTTTCTACTTCACCTCTATTAGAAAAAACAAGAGGTCTTCCTGCGTATTCGCTTTCGCCTCTACCAAAAAATTTTCCACCTTGAGGTAAACCATGGGTAGTAAATTCTGGATTTGAATCCGGTCTATACCATTGATTCCAACCACCTAGTTTATCTTCTTCGTCAATATAGTAGATTTCAAATAGATCATGTCTTTCTTTAGATCCATTTTGAAACGTTCTGTCTTCAACAGACCAAGTTAGAACTCTTGTAATATCACTACCTTTAATCTTAACTGGCAACATTGCAAATATATCCATATTGAGCGATTCAACGTCATTATCAAAATAATTTGTCATCGCCTCAGCAGAATTCTCTACAAAATCATCTCTATAAAGAGCTTTCATTGCATCCCAATCTCTTGCATTGTAAGCATCTGTTGAAGCTTGAACTATGTCCATATACTTATCATCTGCTAAAACATATGCATTTCCATTTAATTCATTATCCTCACCTGGTGCAAACTCACCAGCTGATTCCACTCCTTCATAACTCACTTCTACTGTCTCGTTACATGCAAAAAACATAAACATAGCAAAAACAGCTAATATCATTTTATTACTCATAATTCGTATTCCTTTTTTTGTTGTAAATATTTCATCCATTTTAATAAAAAAATCTTAGCATTACACTAGTAAATATTAAGTGGAGCTGACAGGGATTGAACCTGCGACCTCATGAATGCCATCCACGCGCTCTACCAACTGAGCTACAGCCCCAATTCTATGTATGATTGACCTTTTTCCAGTCCTCATCAAACTGAGCAAGTCCTTGATCAGTTAAATCGTGCTTATACATCTCTTGAAACACTGATGGCGGTAAGGTAACTACATCCGCTCCAGCTCTGAACGCTCTGCCCACATGTCCAACATTTCTAATTGAAGCAGCAAGAATGTTGGTTGTAATATTATTTATTTTATAAACTTTTCGAATAGATCTTATCAAATCAATTCCGTCCATATCATTATCTTCACATCTTCCGATAAATGGAGATATATATGTAGCGCCTGCTTTTGCAGATAAAATCGCCTGTTCAACAGAGAAAATTAATGTAACATTTATTGGAATATCCTTATCTGAAAGTATTTTACATGCTTTTAATCCTTCAGCACTGCAAGGAACTTTGATAGTTATATTTGTACTGATATCTTGATAATCTTTTGCTTGTAATACCATTGCTTCTGCTGTATCGCCTACAACTTCTGCGCTAATACTTGCATCTTGTGGAAAAAGATTAGAAATATCCTTAATAACTTCTATAGGATTTCTTCCTGCTTGCATCATTAAAGTAGGGTTAGTAGTCACACCATCAATCAGCCCTGTTTCACAGTGCTGACGAATAACGTCTACGTCTGAAGTATCTAAAAAAATTCTCATAGTCGGACAATTTAATAAAAAATACTAAAATAAAAAGGGCTATAAAATTATAGCCCTTTTTTAATCTGTATGATTTAAGATAAAGAATTATCCGCGAGTGTCTCCACCTTCGCCTTCTTCTCCACCTTTACGTCTACAATTATCTTTCCATGCTTGTTTCATCTCTTCATGAGAGTTCACTGTTAAGACACTACCATCTTCAAAGGTAAGATCTACAGGGAACACAAGCTCTGGTCTCTTCTTTTCTCCATCATAAGACTCGAAGAATGCTTTCATTTGTGTAGCTAAATCTTCTTCATCTGATGCAGTAAGCGTTGATCCGTCAGGCATAATAAAGCTTACAGGAAACACAAAAGAGAAACATCTTTTGTCATTCTCTTCACCTCGACACGCTTGAAACGCTTCTTTTAATTCTTCATCAGAATTAACTGTTAATATTTCACCTTCTTCACCTTCTTCTTCAGGTCTAAATTGGACTTGAATTGGATATGTGAATGCTGGTCTTTCTTTAGTTCCAGTCGCTTCAAAATGTGCTTTTAGTGTTGTATGAAATTCCTCTTTGTCATTTACGGTGTAAGATGATCCGTCTGAGAATGAGAATGATAATGGAAATACAAATCTAAAGCATTTTCTTTTTCCATGTCTTTTTCTATCATCGCCACCTCTATCACCTAGTTTTCGACCGTCTCTGGCAAAAAATATTTCTGTAACGTCTCCAGCGTCTGTCGCCATATCTCCTAGGGATAATTGATACCCATAGTTAGGCGATAATTCTGCTTGAATAGTGATATGATCAAAATATTCGTTGTTAACAACAAATCGTGAAAGCGCTGGTAAATCTACGCTATCAATTTCAATCTTGTTTGAATCGCCAGCAATTGCTTCTATAAGCTGTGCATCATTCATCATGTCTGCTTCCATGTAAGACATATTGTCTTGACATGAAGACACAAGAAATACCATTCCAACCATTAATAATAAATTTTTCATTATAAGATTTCTCCTAGTTTATTGGTTTATGAAATTATCGTCTTTTTCTGTTACTGTCAAAGCCTCTTTTTTCTCCACCTTTAGATGGGCTAGAGCCTTTACGCTCTTTCATTTCTTTAGAGAGATTTGATTTCATTCTTTCTTCAAAAAATAGCAATTTTATACGTTGGTCCAGAGTCAGTATGCCTTTGGTATCTTTCAGAAATTTGCTTTCTAATCTAGCCAAAGTCCCTTTCATTCGTACTTTAGAATCTATTGCTGCATCGACATCAAATTTTGATCTGTCATCTTTAGCAGCAGATCTTAATTCTCTTAGTGTTGTGCTATGCGCTTGTTTTGCATCTTCTGATTTTTTATGAAATTCATTTTGCAATGGGAAGAACTTTGTCGCTTGCTCAGAAGTTAAATCTAAGTGTTGTGTCATCGTTCCTATAATCCAAGCCTCACGCTGTTCTTTGCTTGCTTCCATTCTTTGTTTCATTATTGCTTCTTTATCGCCACGGTCTTGCGCATACAATCCTGCGGTTAAAGCTAATAGTATTAGTATCTTTTTCATGTTAAAACTCCTCGTTATTGCTTACAAACTCCAAGTTATTGTCTGCAAACATGTTAATTAAGTCTAATTGATCTAAATCATTAGAATCTTCTAGATAATCCATCTCAGCATATAAATTAATGTCTGAAACAATAGTTTGAATAGGAATCAACATATATAAAAGCATTGCAACAGCGAACGTTGACAATCCGATGCCCGCTCTTCGTTTTTGTGCTGATTCAGAATCAATTCTATTGTGCAGTCTACCTAAAAATTTATCCGTATCTAGTGATACGTTTGTTTTAAAATGTTGTTGTTCAAAGTCGTTCATTTATTTGTACCCATAATTTTACGTAATGCTTTTACACCATGACTATAATTATTCTTAGCTGCATCCTCAGAAATATCTAGAACTTCACCAACCTCTCTAAAAGTTAAGTTGTTGGTAATACGCAAATTCATTACATCTCTTTGTTTTGTTGGCAATGTTTTAATGGCATTCCATAGTTCTGTGCTCAATGCTTTTTTATAATAGCTATCATCAGATTCCTGTAACTCTGGCGCTTGATCTAAATGTAAAAATGAACGCCATTTACTTTTAAAAAAGTAAGAATTCAATGTATTCACCTTAATGCGGTATAAATAAGTGGTAAATGCTGCATCAAATCGAAAATTCTTTAATGATTTATATACTTTAATGAAAACGCGTTGCGTTAAATCATCTGCTTCCAGCTCATCTTGTGTAATCGAATAATAGTAATTATATGTCATATCTATATGTTTTGTTACCAATTTATCAAAGGCCTTTTGATCGCCATTATTGAACTGCTGTATTAAATCATGATCTTCAGGCATATAAATATGACTATTTAGAATTGAAAAAGTAAAAGATTATTTTTTTCTTGCCTCGATAAAGGATTGGACTCCCATGATTATTGCACCAAGACATAAAACGAATGTTGTAAACTGCTCTATGGTAGCAAGAGGCCTTAAAAGAGCATCACCGCTAACCAGATAACCAAAGATAGCTGGCACAGATTTATAGGTTGCTCCCACTCCAACGCCCAGTATAAATAAACTGGCATGCGCAAAGTGTCTGTGTTGATTTGGATACATTTCTGATAGGAATACCAATAGATAGACAATCCCACCTAAAACTGTCGGAATAAGGGTTGTAATACTTCCTGTTGTACTAATAAAATAAAATGCTAGACCAAGCGCCATTAACCCTAAACTAGTTTTTTTAAATGTGTTATTCATAAAATTCTCCTTTTATTCATCGCCTAGACTATCAACGATTTTTTTAAAGCTATCATTGAGCCCTACAATCATCTTTTGAGTATAAGGATTATATTTTTGAATATCCTCAAATAATTCCCATGAATCGTTGCAAGTCTGATTTACAAGCTTATGTAGTGCTTGATATCCAACCGTATCAATATTAGTCTTTTGGGTCCCAAAATCATTAATAACTCTTCCTACTAAGTGTGTTAATCCTTGTGATCGTGCTGCCATCATATCATGTTCATCGGCAGAAATTTCCTCAACGATAATATTTTGACTCTCAAAATATGCTTTCCAAAACTCATAACGATCATAGACATCGCGTACTTTTTCCATTGTCATCACAGATCCACGTTCTTGTAACGAATCAGGACCAAATAATGGATGTGTTGCAATAATATCTATTTCATCAGGAAGATGATCTAGCATCATCTGTTTTGGGTGTACTTTTACTGAACACACATCAATAATGCTCTTCTTCCCGCTAATTTTATCAGACAAATCTTCCATTAATCCCGCAAAATCTCTGATTGGAACTGCAACAAATATTGTATCATTCTTCAATACTTCTTCAAGAGATACAGCATTAATATCTGATTGATTTACAGGCTCAATATCAAATACATCTACCTCAAACCCTTTGACAAGCAATTGATGAAGCATCGCTCCAAATCTTCCAAATCCAATAATGCTCACTCTATTCATCGTTATCAATCCTTTCTACTGCTAAAAATAAGGTTAAATTTTTCTTCAAATCATGGATATCATTCTCAAGGATATTTAGTCCATATCTCTCTGCAGAATTTCTACTAGCTATTACTCCGACATGATCAGGTAATTTGCCTTCTGCAAGATCTTGGGCTGCTTTAGCAGTATCATCTTCTTCTACTAGTTTTTTTGACCAAAATTTTTCGGCTAAATAATCTTTACACTGTTTTAAGGCTTGTTCATGAGAATGAATCTCTTCGATGTCTCCTAGTGCAATATTATCTTTTGCTAATAAGTTTTGACTAATCTCAACATAAAACATATCAATAATCTTGCACTGATTTTTTGCAAGCGCTTCAACGCTTTCAATAACCACTCCTCCTTGCGCATTTTCCATTGCAAAAATTCCTGTATCAATAGTCTTTTCTGTTAAACCGTCTAATACATTCATTGAACTAACCAGATACTCTAGCTCAAAATCGGTAATACCAAATTTTTGGCAATACGATTTTGCTGCTTCCTCACTAAAACTTCCCTCTATTCCTTGTATACCAATTGTTTTCATTTGCTCTCCAATATGTGTTTAATTGCTTCAATATAGCCGTGCTTACCCTTGCCATAATATTGGGCCAAACAAACACTTTTTATCACTGATATTTTTCTAAAATTTTCTCGATTATGGATATCTGATAAATGCACCTCTATTGTCTTTAATTGTGTCGCAACAATCGCATCTCTTAATGCATATGAATAATGAGTCAATGCGCCTGGATTGATAATCAGATAGTCTGCGCTATGACGCTTCTCATGCATAAAATCAATAATAGACCCTTCGGAATTCGATTGGAAAAATTCTAAGCTTAAATCAGCGCATATTTCATGATTTTCTATCCAGGTATTTACCTCTGACAGAGACTCCGATCCGTATACTTCAGGCTCTCTTTCTCCTAACAAATTTAAATTAGGTCCATTTATAATAATAATATTCATAATACCTCTAAACTTTCTTCAATATGATCTAATGTTATTTCACTGCTAATGCCTGCTGTTCCAATTTCTGAAATTAAAACAAATTTTATTTTCTTTTCTCTGAACTTCTTATCTCTTTTGACAAATTCAAGGATATGCTTTTTTTCTTTAATATCAATAGATGGTAAAGTAAAGCTCGATAATGCTTTTAA
>DASCOP010000013.1:0-2871 GCA_036012065.1 Fidelibacterota bacterium | reverse complement strand
TGAATGTAGTTGTAATTCAAATCGTAATGCAACATGCATATGCGTTGTTGAAAACGTTGAAGATGCTGTAAAGATTGAGAATACACATAGCTATGATGGATTGTACCATGTTCTTGGAGGTGCAATTTCACCATTGGATGGTATAGGGCCATCAGAATTATCATTTGATAAGCTTTTAAAACGTATTGATAGTAAAGTAGAGGAAGTAATTATTGCTACCAACCCAAGTACATCAGGAAATGCAACAGCAATGTATCTAGAAAAAATATTAAAAGATAAGAAGGTAGTTATTTCTAGGTTGGCTGTAGGTTTGCCTGTTGGTAGTAATTTAGAATACATAGACGATAAGACTGTAACCACTGCTATCGAAGGAAGGGTAAAGCTGAATTGAAAAATTTTGTAAACTTTTTAACGTATTCTCGAATTATTCTTACTCCATTCATCGTATGCTTGATTTATAATAATAATTATACTGCTGCAGCTCTTCTTTTCATGTATTGTAGTTTTAGCGATGTTGCAGATGGAAGATTAGCTAGAAAGCATAATCTTGTGTCAGAAAAAGGAAACTATCTTGATCCTTTAGCCGATAAGGTTCTTATGATTGGTACCTTATCTATTTTGCTTTACCAAGGATTGATACATTTTTGGGCATATGCTATAATTATTGGTAGAGATATTTTGATTACAATATACAGGAATTATCTTATTTCAAAAGATAGGCCATTAGTAACATCGCAATATGGTAAATGGAAAACAGTAGCGCAGCATGTAGCAGTTATTTTTTGTTTACTTTCATTTCCTGATATATCTACTCCAAATATTTTATATCAGTTTTCCAATGGACTGCAACTATACTACCAAGAAACATTAAATCTAATTTTTGGATTAAATGCAATTTATGCAGCTGGAACAGGGTTACACTATGTGGCTAAAAATGGGTTTTAAAAAGAATGGAATGTATCAACTTGCAACCCTCTTTGGGTTAGGAAGATTGCCAGGGGGTGGAACATGGGCTTCCTTAGTTGTTTTATTTGCAGCTATTTTGGCTAAAAATCCATCTGATCCATTGATATTTTTCGGTTTTATTATGATGTTCTTTGCACCTACTATATATGAGAACTCACTATCTTTTTTTACATCTAAAGATCCAAAAGAGTTTGTATTGGACGAAGTCATTGGAATGGCTCTTGCTCTTATAATAGTGGATGTTTTTTCTAATATTTTTGGAGGTTTTGCTTTCAATCTACCTGATTATATAAACAATAAAGAGTTGCTCTTTATTATAACATTCATACTATTCCGAATTTTTGATATTAGCAAAATTGGTCCTGTAGGTTGGACTGAAGACCCAACAACCGCTCCTTTATGGTGGCAAAAGTCAGATACCACTGATGATGTTTATATGAGAGTCATAGGGGACGATTTGATGGCAGCATTCTTAAGTTCAGGTATTATTGTTCTTTTATTAAGCATCTATTTATGGGCTCTGTAATGAAAATTGGTATTATCACTATTGGTAATGAACTTTTAAGTGGATTTACTGTTGATCGTAATTCTGCTTGGATAGGTCAACGTTTGCTAGAATCTGGCATGAAAGTGCATGTAAGACAGACTATTCAAGATGATTATGACGACATATGTGACACTCTTGAATCTATGTGGGAAGAATGGCAATGTGATTATATAATTGTTACGGGAGGCTTAGGTCCGACTGTTGATGACATTACAGTATCTACTTTTTTTGACTATTTTGATGATAAAGATGAATTTGATAGAGAATATTGGAATAAGTTAAAAGATCGATTTAAGAAATTAAATTTTAAGATTCCAAACTTAAATAAGAATCAGGCCTACAAGTCTAAGAAAGGCAAGATGATTGAAAATTTAGTTGGAACTGCTAGAGGATTGCATTATACAAAAGAGCATGCTTCTTTGTTGAAAAATGTGAAGGCTGTTTTTAAAGGAAAATCTAAAAAAACCCATTTTTTTGCATTACCAGGCGTTCCTCAAGAGATGAAATCTATGTTTACAAATTATGTTTTACCTTTAATGGAAGATGAATTGGATAATAAGGTCACCTGTAAATCAATCAGAACAACTGGAATACCAGAATCAATTCTTCAAGAAAAAATATCTGATATTATAGATTCGAATAACCAAAAATATGATATTGCATTTTTACCTCATCGTATGTTGGGAGTCGATATCCGATTGACGTCTCAAGATTCCAAGCTTGTTAAAAATTTAGTTGAGTCTATTGTTAAAAGAATTGATAAATATGTATATGGTTTTGATTCAGATAATCTAGAAGAAGTTGTTGCAGATCTTTTAGTTAAGAATAATACAACTATTGCTACAGCTGAATCTTGTACTGCAGGATTATTAAGTGCTCGACTAACAAATGTTCCTGGAAGTTCTAAATATTTTAATGGCGGTGTTATCTGCTATAGCAATCAATTAAAAGAGGAGTTGATAGGCGTCAAAAAAGAGACTTTAGATCGATATGGATCTGTTAGCGAAGAAACTGCTAGTGAGCTGGCAGAAAATGTTGCTAAAAAATTAGATAGTGAAATAGGTGTAAGTATTACTGGTATAGCCGGACCAGGTGGTGGAACTGAAAAAAAACCAGTAGGATTGGTATTTGTTGGAATATTTTATAAAAATAATGTATATATTAAGAGGTATAATTTGACACCAGATCGTAATATTAATCGCGAATTAACAGTCATTTTATGCTTAAACGAAATAAGAAAAATTCTAAAAAAATAAGTTTTAAAGGGAAATAATCATGGCAAAAAGTAAAGCAAAAGCAAACAAAGATAAAGCATTAGACGCAGTACAACAGGATATCAATAAAGCATACGGAGAAGG
>DASCOP010000012.1:0-9586 GCA_036012065.1 Fidelibacterota bacterium | reverse complement strand
CTCGCAGAAGATATAGCCAAGAAAATTGGTACGATAGGCCATTTAACAAAACTAACACGTACAACAGTGGGGTCTTTTTCATTGGACGAGTCATTAACAGTTGAAAAATTTGAGGAAGAATGGAAATCATAAGATCAATTCAAGAGATGAAACCATTAACATCTTCAGTTGTTACTGTTGGAAATTATGATGGAATACATCTTGGACATCAAGATGTTCTTAATCATATTGTAAAAATAGCTAAAAAAGAGTCTATTCCTTCGTGTTTGATTACATTTGATCCAAACCCAGCATATGTATTGTCAAAGGATAGCAAGCCAATGAATTTGCAGGATATAAACTCTAAAATGGCTTTATTGGAAGAGATAGGTATTGATAAAGTACTTATTATTCCATTTACGCTGGAATTCTCACGTATGTCAGCAGAAGATTTTGCAGAAAATATTATTAAAAAATTATTCAATCCTAAGCTCATTTCTGTTGGAGAAAATCATTATTTTGGATTTAACAAAAGGGGAGATTTGGCATTTCTAACCAAGTTTTGCGATGAAAGTAATATTGAACTCCATACGCCCGATATAAGAACAGTGCATGATAAGCCAATATCAAGCACGCTAACCAGAAAATTAATTGCTGATGGATTACTAGATCAGGTTCCAGCATTATTGGGTAAATTTTATGGATTTAATGTAGTTACGGTATATGGCTCAAATAGGGGAAAATCACTCAATTTTCCCACCGCAAATTTTATACCACTAAGCGAATATCAGATGATTCCTGAAGATGGAGTATACCTTTCACAGGTTTTATTAGACGGAGAAAAGTACTTTGGTATGACAAATATCGGTTATAGACCCACTTTTGACGAAAAAAAATTTGTTATGGAAGTTCACATTTTATCTGATAAATTCACCGAGTTGTATGATAAAAATTTTTATATCGAATTTTTAAAGAAAATTCGAAATGAAATAAAGTTTGAAAATAAGGAAGACTTAATCAAACAGATTGAAAACGACAAAGAAGTATGTATTAAATTGATAGATTCTTTTAAGGAGAAATATGAAGTATAGCAAAGAAACAAGTAAGATTATTCAAGACGCAGGTCTTGATGCTAATAACGTTGGTAGTAGTGAAGCACAAATTGCGCTTCTTACAGATCGTATTAGATCATTGACAGAACATGTAAAATTACACAAGAAAGATGTTCATTCAAGACATGGTTTAGTTAAACTCGTATCACAAAGAAGAAAACAATTGAAATATTTAAGAAAAACTAAACTAGATAGTTATGACACATTAGTTGATAAGCTATCAATAAGAGGATTATAAAGAAGAAATTATGATAAAAGTAGAAAAGAATATAGCCGGCCGACTATTAAAAATTGAATCAGGCCAAATAGCAAGACAAGCAGGTGGATCTGTATTTATTAGTTATGGAGACACAGCAATGCTTGCAGCAGTTTGTTGTTCAGCTGAACCGAGAGAAGGTATAGACTTTCTTCCAATGCAAGTTGAATATAGAGAAAAACATTATGCAGGTGGAAAGATACCTGGAGGTTTCTTTAAAAGAGAGGCGAAACCAACTGATGCTGAAGTTTTAACTTCACGTCTAACAGATCGTCCAATTAGACCTTTAATTCCTAAGAATTATAGAAATGAATTACAAATTATGTTAACCACAATGTCTTATGATGGTATTAATACACCAGATGTAGTAGCAGCAATTGGCGCTTCTGCAGCTTTGTTATTATCACCAGTACCATTTGATGGTCCAATAGCTTCTGTTAAAGTTGGATTAATTGATGGAGAGTATATTTTAAATCCAACAAATGAACAAATGGAATCATCTGACCTAGACCTTATGGTTACAGGTAAAAAAGATAAGATTTGTATGATTGAAGGTGGTTCTAATTTTGTTCCAGAAAAAACAATTTTAGAAGCATTGGATGTTGCAATGGACGGTATTAATGATATTGTCGATCTTCAAATGGAATTTTCAGAACATTTTGATAACTCTTATGAGATTGTAGACAATTCTGTTATTACAGAAGAAGTTACTAACTCTCTTGAAGAGCTTTATTCAGATAAGATTCAAAAGTTACTAGATATGGATTCAAAGAAAGCAATGGATGATGCATTTAATGTAATTGCCAAAGAAGCTTCAGAATCTTATAAAGAGGACGAAGAGTTATATCCTGAAGTTAAAGGCCATATTAAAACAATGTTTAAAAATGCAGTAAGAGAAAACATATTAGATAAAAAAGTTAGAGTTGACGGAAGAGGTTTAGCGGATGTTAGACAAATTAGTATTGTTCCATCTTTACTTCCTCGCGTTCATGGATCTGCTTTATTTACTAGAGGAGAAACACAAGCAATTGCTGCTTTAACTCTAGGTTCTAGTAGAGATGAGCAAATCATAGATTCTATGGCAAGCGACTATAAAAAATCATTCTTATTACATTACAACTTTCCTCCATATTGTGTAGGGGAAACTGGTAGAATTGGTTTTACAAATAGAAGAGAAATTGGTCATGGTCATCTTGCGGAAAGATCACTAAAACCTATTCTTCCTTCATCGGAAGAATTTCCATATACAATTCGTATTGTTTCAGAAATTACTGAGTCAAACGGATCATCATCAATGGCATCTGTTTGTGGTGGTTCATTAGCAATGATGAACGCAGGAGTACCAATTAAAGAGCATGTAGCAGGTATTGCTATGGGTTTAATCATGGATGGTGATAACTACGCTGTTCTAAGTGATATTTTAGGTACCGAAGACTTCTTAGGAGATATGGACTTTAAGGTTGCTGGTACTAAAGACGGAATTAGTGCAATTCAGTTAGACTTGAAAGTACCTGGACTACCTATGGATGTTTTATCTAATGCGCTCGAACAAGCAAATGAAGGTAGATTGCATATTCTTGATGAAATGAATAAAGCAATAAGTACCCCAAATGCATTATCTGAATATGCACCTCAGATTGAATCATTTAAAATTGATAAAGAGAAAATTGGAGCCCTTATTGGTCCAGGTGGAAAGAACATTAAAGCAATTCAAGAAAGAGCTGAATGTGTTATCAATATTGAAGATGATGGAACTGTTAGTGTGTCAGCAGCAGATAAAGCACTTCTTGAGAATGCTATAGCTCAAGTTAAAGCGGTTACTGAAGATCCAAAAGTTGGTACTGTTTTTGACGGTAAAGTTACAAAGCTAATGGAATTCGGTGCTTTTGTAGAATTTGCTCCAGGACGTGAAGGTTTAGTGCATATATCGCAATTAGCTTGGGAAAGAGTTAATAAAGTGAGTGATGTGCTGTCAGTGGGAGATGCTGTAAAGATCAAATTATTTGAAATTGATAAGCAGGGTCGTTTAAACTTTAGCATGAAATTGCTAATGGATAAACCTGAATAATTAAATATATTTAACCTTAAATAACAAAGTTCACTATGAAAATTGGCGTTCCTAAAGAGATTATTTCTCAGGAGTATCGTGTATCGATTAATCCTGAGTCAGCAAAACTTTTAATTGAAAGTTCACATCAACTATTTATTCAAAAAAATGCAGGCGTTGATAGTGGATATAGGGACGAAGAATATGCAGCTCTTGGTTGCGTGATCTTGGATAATGCTACCGACATATTTAATGAAGCCGATTTAATTGTAAAAGTCAAAGAACCTTCCTTAGAAGAAGTAGAAATGATGGAAGGAAAAATGCTTTTTACTTATCTCCATCTTAGTTCGTCAAAAATCTTAACAGAAAAGCTTCTAGAACACAAGGTGACAGCCCTTGCATACGAAACTGTAGTGATTAATAATGAAACTCCTATGCTCAAACCTATGAGCGAAATTGCTGGAAGATTATCTCTTTTAGACGCAATTGAGCTCTTAAAGAAGAGCAAGGGAGGAAAAGGGAAGTTAATATCAGGAACTTCTCTTGCAGATCCAGCAAACATATTAATTATTGGTGCTGGTATCGTGGGTGTTAATGCGATGCAGATGAGTTTAGGTTTAGGTGCTAATACAACAATATTAGACATTAATAACGATCTTCTTTCAAGTATAAAAAATCAATATCCCGCAGTAAATATAGGACTATCTTCTAAAGAACTCATAGAAGGGTTGCTGCCAACAATAGATGTTGTTATTGGCGCAGTATTAACTCCAGGAGCGAAACCACCAACGGTCATTACAAGAGAAATGCTTAGTCTAATGGAAAACAAAAGTATTTTATCAGATGTTTCTATTGATCAAGGCGGTTGTTTTGAAACATCCAAGGCAACTACACATAATGAACCTACTTATGAAATTGATGGCGTTATCCATTACTGCGTAAGAAATATACCTTCTGCAGTGCCATTTACTGCCACTAATGCACTAAATGAAGCTACCAGACCATTTATTACAAGATTAGCTAATGATGGGGCAGAAGGATTAAAATCTAATTCAAATCTTCTAATGGCATTAAATACATACAATGGCTGTCTCGTCAATCAAGAAGTTGCAGATGCTCATAATCTAGAGTATTCTAATCCAAGCATTATTCTTTAAATATCAGTATTAAAGAATCACTTTAATTGCTTGTTTTTTTCTTTAAAAAATAATAACCTAAAGTAATGCTTGAATCAAAAACAAAACTATATTACAGCATTAAAGAAGTAAGTGAACTTACAAGCCTTAAACCTTATGTTTTAAGATATTGGGAGTCAGAATTTCCATTGCTAAAACCTTCTAAAAATAAAGCAGGAAATAGAACCTACAAGCAGAAGGACATTAATGTAATACTTCAAATTAAAGAATTACTTTATGATAAAAAATTTACCATTAAAGGCGCAATAGAAGAGATGAAGAAAGGTGGTTCTAGTGTTCAATCTGATTCGAAACAGCTTAGTAGCGGTGATGTAACAGTTCTTGTTGAGATACGAAATGAGCTAAAAAACATTCTAAATGAGCTGAATAGACATTAATTCTATAAAGATTTAACCAATTTTATTGGTAGCCAACTGAAAAGTCTCTTATTGATCAAATACTAAGAGACTTTTTTGTTTTACTAACATCATAAAAATAGTATTAACTTATAATCGAATGAAAACGAAAAGATTTTTAAATTCAATCGCAGTGGGAATTGGAATATTTTTTGCTTCTTTTTTAGTTCCAGTTATTGGTGGAATTATATCAATTCCTATGAGTTTAATCGGAGCATGGATGTATTATGATCGCAGTAAATAGAAGTTTGTATAAATTCTGCTTATTTTTGCTTAGTTTTTTTAGTATGGTTATGGCAGAAGAAAATAAAAGTCAAAAAGAAGCTTTCTTTGCTGCTGGATGTTTTTGGGGTGTAGAGTCCACATTTCAGCAATTAGAAGGCGTAAAATCAACTACTGTGGGTTATACAGGGGGTAAAGCTAAAAATCCTTCCTATGAGCTAGTATGTACTGGGATAACCGATCATGCTGAAGCAGTGCAGGTGGTGTATGATTCAGATGTTATATCTTACGAACAGCTTTTAGATACTTTTTTTGAACTGCATGATCCTACAACACTTGATAGACAAGGCCCTGATGTAGGGTCTCAATATCGATCGGCAGTATTTTATAAAAATGAAGAAGAAAAAACATTAGTTGAAATTAAAATTAATCAGGTAAATGAATCTGGAAAGTTCCAATCAAAGGTTGTTACAGAGCTAGCACCTTTAGATGATTTCTATGATGCCGAAGATTATCACCAGGATTATTACAAAAAAAGAGGTATAATTGGTTGTGCAATATAAAACCGGGAGAATACAATGAAATTGCAAAAAAGTGTTTATTTATTATCGTTCTTATTGTTAATTATCTTTACTGCAGACTTACATGGTCAGTTTAGAAGAAAAAAGGTTAAGCTTAGCGAGACAAATAAAATCGAAGAGTTTATCAATGACCATATTCAAGATCCATTTATGGTAGAGCATATTCAAGCTATTCAATCAGAGCTTGTGAAAATAGGATTTGAAATTCTTCCACCAGAAACGAACGGAGAATTAGCAGTAGAAGTTATATTTGAAGACTTCAGTTTTGATCCAGTTTATGGTTCTACTGCAGATCCAAGACAATCTCATATTATTTTTAAAGATCCAGAAACAACAAGGGTTATTGCTAAATTTATGACCAATTCAATATTGCAGGATGACGATTTTGATGGCCCAATGACAAATGCATTTGGAAATACAACAAACTCTTCTATGCGCGGTGGATATGGAGCAACAGCAGATCAACCTGTTGATGTGAATGCTATTATTGTAGATTGGATGAAACAAATTAAGAATTTCTATTAAGCTTTGGCCTATAATCACAAAGCGATTGAACCAAAGTGGCAGAAGTATTGGTCTGAAAATGAAACATTTAAAACCGGCACTGACAGTAAAAAGCCAAAATATTATGTTCTAGACATGTTTCCTTATCCGTCTGGATCTGGTCTCCATGTCGGACATGCTCTCGGATATGTTGCAACAGATATTGTAGCCAGATTTAAGAGAATGAAAGGATTTAATGTATTGCATCCGATGGGTTGGGATGCTTTCGGATTGCCTGCAGAGCAATATGCTATCAAAACAGGGACCCATCCTAAAATCACTACTGCTGAGAATATTAGCAATTTTAAACGTCAAATTAACCAATTGGGCTTCTCTTACGACTGGTCTAAGGAGATAAACACCACAGATCCTAATTATTACAAATGGACACAATGGATTTTCTTGCAATTATACAACAAAGGTTTGGCTTATGAGGAAGAAGTAGCTGTGAATTGGTGCCCAGAACTGCGTACAGTACTTGCAAATGAAGAAGTTGTTGATGGAAAGTCTGAAATAGGAGGGCATCCTGTTTATCGTACGCCAATGAAGCAATGGATTTTAAAAATTACAAAATATGCAGAATCTCTTCTTAATGGATTAGATGACTTAGATTGGCCTGAAAATATTAAAGAACTTCAACGAAACTGGATTGGAAAATCTGACGGAGTAGAGCTAGGTTTTGTTATTGATGGATATCCCAATGAAAAGATTGAAGTTTACACTACAAGACCAGATACTCTTTTTGGTGCTACATACATGGTTCTTGCTCCGGAACATCCACTAGCTAAGAAAATAGTTACCGATGAAAAATCTTCAGATTTAGATACATATATTGAGGAAACGCAGAAAAAATCAGATTTTGATAGAACTGAGGTGAATAAAGATAAAACAGGTATTTTTACTGGCTCTTATGCCATTAATCCTTTTAGCGGTGAAAAAATGGAGATATGGGTAGCTGACTATGTGTTAATAAGTTATGGTACCGGTGCAATCATGGCTGTTCCTGGGCACGATGAAAGAGATTGGGAATTTGCTACGAAATATAGCTTACCTATAAAGGAGGTTGTAGAGGGTGGAGATATCACAAAAGCAGCCTTTACAGCTAAAGGTGATGCTACTTTAGTCAACTCAGAGCATGAAGATACGCTATCTCTTAATGGTCTTAACGTAGAAGAAGCAATTAAGCAGGCGATAGATTTTATAGAAAAACATGGATTGGGCTCTGGTGCAGTGAATTATAAGTTAAGAGATTGGTTGTTTTCTAGGCAGCGTTATTGGGGAGAACCTTTTCCGATTATTCATACAGATGATGAGATCAAAACAATTGATGAGTCTGAACTGCCTGTAGAGCTACCAGAAGTAGAGAATTATAAGCCATCAGATGATGGAAAATCTCCACTTTCAACTATTAATGATTGGGTTGAAGTAAAAGATTCATCTGGAAATATTGTTGGACTTAGAGAAACAAATACTATGCCACAATGGGCCGGTTCCTGTTGGTATTATCTAAGATTCACAGATCCTTCTAATCATACCGAAGCCTGGTCAAAAGAAAATGAAAATTACTGGATGCCTGTTGATTTATATATAGGAGGACAAGAGCATGCTGTTTTACATTTATTATATGCTCGATTCTGGCATCATGTTTTATATGATTTAGGCTTATTATCGACGAAAGAACCATTTAAAAAACTATACAATCAAGGAATGATTCTTGGTGATGATGGATCTAAAATGAGCAAATCAAGAGGGAATGTTATCAACCCAGAAGATATTATTGATCAATATGGTGCTGATTCTATGAGGCTATATGAAATGTTTATGGGGCCATTAAATAAGTCAAAACCATGGAATACAAAAGGATTACAAGGTTGTTATAGGTTTATTAATAAATTATGGTCTATTATCGTCGATGAAGATGGAAATTTATCATCAAAAGTACAGGAAGATGTTACTCTAGATAAAGAAACATTGCACATTCATCATACTACCGTTAAGAAGGTAGGGAATGACATTGAAAACCTACATTTTAATACTGCAGTTTCTCAATTGATGATTTATTGCAATCATTTGCAAAAATGTGATCAAATTTCAAAAGATTTAATCGCAGATCTTGTAAAAATTTCTGCACCATTTATGCCGCATCTTTCAGAGGAGTTATGGTCGCTATTAGGGCACAATGAATCTATATCTAATATATCCTGGCCAGAGTTTGATGAAGCTTTAACGCAAAGCGATGAGGTAGAAGTTGCAGTTCAGGTAAATGGTAAGTTAAGAGCTAATATAAGTCTAGATGTTGACTCAGATGAAGAAACGGCTGTAAATGCGGCATTAGAGCTTGAAAAAGTACAGAATTATACTTCTCAAGGATCTATTGTTAAGACTATATATGTTCCAAATCGACTATTAAACTTTGTCGTCAAGTAAATCGATTCCTTTTGTCATATAAAATATCGTAGAAACCAATGATAATGTAATAATTTTCTGAGATGAAACTTGTAATATCAATGCATTCATAGATACCCATGGAGCAGGTCCATATTCTGTAATTACTATATAACAAATAGCCGCAAGGGTACATAAAAACAGAACTATTGCATAGTTATTCATATCCTTCTTAGAGAATAAATATGCATAAAGTCCTAATGTCACTGCGGAAGAATAAAAAATCCAATCTGCAAAGAAAACATGAAGTCCATATAACGATGGAACGTCTGCAGGTGTAATCATAACCCCAAATATGCAGAAACAGCCAAAAATAGCTGAAATCTTAGTTAATAAGGCTAAAGTATGGAAATCCTTCTGAAATACGTTAGCTGCTAGGAACAAGAATCTAAATAAGGCTATTAGTAGAGCTATAAAAGATATTACTGACATAATGAGCGATGGTAGATTGTCTGCGCCTGAATGGCTAGTAATGCGAAGCAAATCACTAATAAAGTTTTTGCTTAGGCTATATCCAACAGTGTTAGGATCTAAATAATTTCCGCCAGAATAGAATAACATAGATAATGACAGTCCTATAACGTAGAAGAGGATAAGATAGCGCGTTTGTTTAGTTAGATTTTCCACACTTGAATATACTTATTTTTTTGGATATCTATTCTAATATATATCCAATGATACATAATATATATTATGCGCAAAACGTTGATAAACAACGTATTATCAACGTAATTATATTATGTAAACTCTTTTAATCTAAAATCTATTTCATAGATATATACATCTATATCATTTACCACTTCTAATGCA
>DASCOP010000011.1:0-1605 GCA_036012065.1 Fidelibacterota bacterium | reverse complement strand
GCTTCAGAGGCAAAAGAAGCAAGAATATTTTTTTCTAAACATAGGCTTCTTGTTTTTTCATAAATAGCAACTTGGTCTTTATAGCTTCCAAAGTTTGGAAAATTAAAAGAAACAGAATATCCAATGCTTCCTGTCATGAAACCAGGTGAAATTGTTTTAATTGCTTCGTTTAGTGAAGTATCAAAGCCAGGTCTTATAAGTTTTCTAATTTCTTCAACAGTATTTAAACCCACAGTTCCATCTACATCAAGACCCCTATTTTCTTGAAACTTAACTACTGAAGATACAACTTCATTTGTAAAGATCCCATTAATAGGTTCTGAGTAAAAACCTAGCCTAGATAAAAGTTCCTGTAGCTCTTCAACATCTGCTCCATAAAGGACTGGATTTGCTTTTGTTAAAATCCTATCTCCAAGCTTGTATCCGTAATTCACCAACTCTATCCAAAGCTCCTCCTTTGTTGAGAGGTTTTCAATACTTCTATCTTCTAAAAACAAAGAAAGAATAGATTTAATTTCAGCTTTTTCTTCTGTTGGTGAATACCCAACATAATTTAACCTTTCTTTAAGATCTTGTAATTCAACCTCTGAAAGTTCGTCTATAAAAGAGAGAGATTCTAGATTAATGGTCAAGCCACCTCTCGGCATCAATTGCCGCCTGACATCCGGTACCTGCAGCGGTTACTGCCTGCCTATAAACTGAATCAGCAACATCTCCAGCTGCAAAGATTCCCGGTACAGAAGTACTGGTATCAGTTGTGAAACCTGTTTTTATGTATCCTTTTTCATCTAGATCGACTAAACCATCTAAGAAAGAAACATTTGGCGTGTGACCAATAGCCATAAACACTCCATCTATATTTAACTTTGAAGAAGATCCATTTGGAGTGTCTTTAAGAGACACAGATTCTACACTTTGATTTCCATGAATTTCAATTAATTCTTTATTCCAAAGCACCTCAATTTTTTCATTATTTAAAACTCTGTCTTGCATGATTTTGCTAGCCCTAAAAGAGTCCCTTCTGTGAACAATATACACTTTTGTTGCAAATTTTGTTAAGAAAAGAGATTCCTCCATAGCTGAATCACCACCACCAACTACAATTACTTCTTTTTCTTTAAAAAAGAAACCATCACAAGTAGCACATGCGGAAACACCGTGGCCTTGAAGTTCTTTCTCTCCTTTTACATTAAGCCATTTAGCAGAGGCCCCGGAGGAGATAATTACTGATTTAAATTCATAAGCATCTTTTCCACTTTCAAGTCTAAATCCACCATCAATTTTTTCTATTTTATTAATTGTTTCGGTTTTAATTTGGGTCCCAAACCTTTCAGCCTGTTGTTTAAATATCTGCATCAAATCAGGACCCATTATTCCAGAATCAAAACCAGGATAATTTTCGACGTCTGTTGTTAACATAAGCTGACCACCAGATTCTAAACCCTCAAAAAGGACAGGCTCTAAGCTTGCTCTTGAAGCATAAATACCAGCAGTATAACCAGCAGGACCTGAACCAATGATTGCTAAATTATGCATTTCTCTTCTTTCTGTAATTGTTTAAAGATAAAAATAAAAAAACTAAACCAAGTGCAGCTAAAGCGAAAC
>DASCOP010000010.1:0-7550 GCA_036012065.1 Fidelibacterota bacterium | reverse complement strand
AATAATAACATATACCTCACCAAAGTTTTTACTTTTGCTGCAGCCCATCAATATGGCAATAGTAAATGGTCTGATGAGAAGAATTTAGAAGTATTTGGGAAAGATGTAAAAGTACATGGACATAATTATAAACTTCATGTGACCGTTACGGGAGACGTAGATCCAGATACAGGATTCTTGGTCCATATTGATCATCTAAAGTCGATTGTGAAAGATCATGTGATCTCAGTGTTAGATCACTCTCAGTTTGAGAAGGATATTCCTTGGTTTGAGGGAAAACAACCTTCAACAGAAAATCTAGTAGTTTTTATTTGGGGAATGATTACCAAACATTTAAAAGGGTGCTCTTTACATCGTATACGTTTGGTAGAAACGCCGACAATCTATACAGACTACTATGGAGGCAACAGTGAATGAGTTTCAAGAAAGATTTTATTTAATCTTAACAGGAATATTTATTGCTTCACTTGTAGCATGCAATCTTATTTTCCAAAAGTTCTTTACTTGGAATTTTCTTGGAATGACATTCGAACTTTCTGTAGGGATTATTGCATATCCTGTAACATTCTTGGTAACAGATTTAATTTCTGAGCTCTATGGGCAAAAGCGAGCAAACCAAGTGGTTATATCTGGATTTTTTGCAAGTATTTTTACAACACTTTTAGTGATAGTTTCGATGAATGCGACTGCAGCAGAATGGTCACCAATAGATAGTGAGACATTTACAAGAGTATTTGGACTAACAGGTCCAGCATTTTTTGCTTCAATGGTTGCATACCTAACTGCACAATTAATAGATGTTAGGATATTTCATTTCTGGAAGCGTCTTACTAAAGGGAAATACTTATGGCTTAGAAATAATGCATCTACCATGTTTTCTCAATTGGTAGACACGTCTGTTATTTTAATTATTCTTTGTTTCGCTGGAGTAATTGAATGGGAGCGTTTTTATGGATTATGGATGATGGGATGGCTATTTAAAGTGATGGTTGCATTATTTGATACCCCAATTATTTATTTTGCATTGTGGGCATTAAGAGATAAGATTCAACCTACAAGCTATTTAGAGGAAAATTAATGAACGATAAAGATAAAAAGCATTTAGAAGAAATTACAAAATCACTTTTAGAGTCTATTGGAGAAGATCCGAATAGAGAAGGATTACTAAAAACTCCACAAAGAGTAGCAAAATCTTGGGAATTTCTATCAAAGGGGTACAAGGAAGACCTTGATACATTAATCAATAATGCAATTTTTGAAGAATCTGCAAAAGATATGGTTATTGTAAAAAATATAGAATTTTATAGCCTGTGCGAGCATCATCTTATTCCATTTCATGGCAAAGCACATGTTGCATATATCCCAAATGGGAAAATTATTGGTCTATCAAAGATTCCAAGAATTATTGATCATTATTCTAAAAGATTACAAGTCCAAGAACGTCTTACCAATCAGATTGCAAATACTCTTCAAGATATTTTACAACCAAAAGGCGTAGCAGTTGTTATGGAAGGAAAACATTTCTGTATGTTAATGCGCGGAGTACAAAAACAAAATAGTATTGCAACTACAAGTTCGATGTTAGGATTATTCCGAGAAAAAGATACTACAAGAAATGAATTCTTGAATTTAATACAAACAAATAACGTATAAGACTAAGAGGAAAATATTGAACAATTATGACTTAATTATTCTAGGTGGAGGTCCAGGAGGATACAATGCCGCATTTCGTGCTGCTGAACTAGGAAAGAAGGTAGCGATTGTTGATGACAATAATCTTGGAGGCGTATGTTTGAATTGGGGATGTATTCCAACAAAATCACTATTAAAGAATGCAGAAGTAATGGATCTAATTAATGCATCAGAATCATATGGAATATCTGTTAAAGATATTGCTGTAGATTTTGAATCTATTGTAAGTAAAAGCGTTCAAGCGAGACAGCGTTTATCAAAAGGGATCCATCACCAAGTAAAGAAACACAATATCGATTTTCATGCAGGATTTGGAACATTTACTGATAAAAATACAATAACGGTAAATGATACCACTATCACTGCAGAAACATTTATTATTGCAACAGGATCTAAACCAAGGACACTTTCTAACCTAAATGTAAATGACAGTGAAGTTGTTTATGCAAAAGATATTTTTCAGATGAAATCAATTCCTAAATCAATGACAATTATTGGTGCAGGTGCAATTGGAGTAGAGTTTGCATATTTCTTTAATAGTTTTGGAACAGATGTCACATTAATTGAGGCAGAGGATACTATTTTGCCACACGAAGACAAAGAAGTTTCACAATGGGTTGAGAAAGTATTCAAAAAGAAAAAAATTAATGTCTTAACAGGCACATTAGCAGACAATATTGATGATGAGAAGGTGTTGATTTCCATTGGAGTAGAAGGCAATTCAACAGGAATGGGATTAAAAGGTTTAGGATTAGAATTTTCTGATAATAATCATATTGCAGTCAACGAACATGGAAAAACAAATATTGATAATATTTATGCAGTGGGAGATGTCATTGGCGCTCCATGGCTTGCTCATGTTTCTGCAGCAGAAGGTCTCTATGTTGCCGAGCATCTTTGTGGATTAAATCCAAAGCAGATAGACTATAACAGTATTCCTGCTTGTACTTATTCAAAACCTGAAGTGGCATCGATTGGTGCTACAGAGCAAACACTAGTAGATAGCAATGTAGAGTTTAAAGTTGCTAAATCATTTTTTATATCTAACGGGAAAGCAGTTGCTGTTGGATCTACGGATGGTTTTATAAAAATATTAGTTGGGACAAAAGGTGATATCTTAGGAGCTCATATTGTTGGATCTAACGCAACAGAAATGATTTCAGAGCTTAGTATTATCCAAACAAATAATTTGACTATCGAAAATATATTTAATTCTGTCCATCCACATCCTACTTTTTCTGAAGCAATCTTTGAAACATTATTGCAGCTAAAATAAATGGATATAGCTGTTAAAGATTTAGGAATATGTAATTATAACATAGCCTTATCTAAGCAAGAGTTTACGAGAGAAAAACTCATCAAAAAAACAGGAAAAGACACTCTGATATTGTTAGAGCATAATCATATTTATACGCTTGGTAAGAATGCTAATCGTGATAATATTCTCAATAATGACTGCGAAATTATTCAAACAGATCGTGGAGGGGATGTTACCTATCATGGTCCTGGACAATTAGTAGGATATCCCATAATAAATCTAAAGAGAATAGGATTAGGCGTGAAATCCTATGTTGATCATATTGAGTCTTTATTAATTGCTGTTCTTCATGACCATAATATAGATGCACATACAAAAAAAGGTAAACCTGGTGTTTGGATAGATGATAAGAAGATAGGAAGTATTGGGATTCGCGTCTCTCATGGGGTAACTACTCATGGATTTTCTCTCAATGTAAACACAGATATGAATTATTTTTCTAATATCATTTCTTGTGGAATTGATGATGTTTCAATGACATCAATGGAGAAAGAACTTGGAACAGAATTGTTTATAGATGATATTAAACAGTCGATTATATGGCATTTTAACCGATTATTCAACATACAATGATTCAATCAGGCATACATAAACCAAAGATAAATATTACTACTGATGAAAATTACAAGTCAGTCAAAAAAATGGTGCAAGAAAGCTATCTTAATACTGTTTGCGCTGAAGCAAGATGTCCAAATATCTATGAGTGTTGGAATCGTAAAACAGCTACTCTAATGATATTAGGCGATACATGTACTAGAGGGTGTGGATTTTGCTCTATAAAGACAGGAAAGCCTACTTGGAATGACCCTCTGGAACCCTATCGTGTGGCACAAGCAGTTCAGAAAATGAAACTACGCCATGTGGTTATTACATCTGTAGATCGTGATGACTTAAAAGGAGATTACGGGTCTACAATATGGGCACAAACTATTAATGCTACACGTAAATTAAATCCAAAATGTACGATAGAAGTACTCACTCCTGATTTTAAAGGAGACAAGAATGCATTGAACACCGTATTTGCATCACAACCAGATATATTTAGCCATAATGTTGAATGTGTAGAAAGAATTAGCAAAGGAGTAAGAGCTCAAGCAAATTGGCAGCGTTCATTGAATGTATTGAAAGAATCAATAGCTTATGGATTGCGTACCAAAACAGGTATTATGGTTGGATTAGGAGAGACTGAAAGAGAAGTAAAAGATACAATGGAGCAAATTGTTACACTAGGTGTACAAATTTTTACCATTGGACAGTATTTGCAACCAACAAAAAAACATTTAAAAGTAGAACAGTATGTTTCGAAAGAAAAATTTGATGAATACAAAGTTTTTGGAGAGTCTATTGGATTTAAAATAGTGGAGTCTGGACCATTAGTACGTAGTTCTTACCATGCAGATGAACAAGCGCGTACAATCTTTAGCAATAATGAATAGAATTATATTATATACCGTGATTATTGGAACCTGTTTCTTTATATCACACATTGCTGTTAATGGTACAAATGAAATTATAGGAAAAGATGTAGTAAAAAATATTTCCTATAAATTACCAGAGGGTTGGAACGCATCTAGTTCAGACAAGCAATTTCGTTTATTAGAAGTAAGCTTAGACACTAATGAAGATTTTTCTGTAGTAATATTTAATAATATTCAAGGAACAGCAGATCAAAATCTAAATCGTTGGATTGGTCAATTTAAAAAAGATGATTCATTTGATAGAGAAAATATTGTAGTGAAAAGAGATAGTTTAGACAGCAAATATATTACATCAATTGAAATGTATGGAACCTATGAGGTTCCTAGAATGGGGAACAATACATTGCCAGTTGAGATTAAACCAAATTATGGCCTCTTAGGAGGTGTGGTAGAATTTCCTAACAGCTTATATTTTATTAAAGCAGTCGGAAATGATGAGTTAATAAAAGAAAACTCTGCCTCTTTTGATGAGTTTTTATACTCAATTGAACTAAATTAGCAGACTTTATTGCCATTTTGGCATATTTTTGATGAATTTTTATGGTTTTAGGCTATATTTAACATAAGGCACAGTTTTTGCATCAATACTAGTAGGAACAAATATGGAAAAAATAGAGAAACAATATCCAGTAATGCCGTTAAAGAATACGGTATTATTCCCTCAGCAGGTTATTCCTATTTATGTAGGAAGAAAGAAATCATTGCAACTGATTGAAGACCTAGATCCAGATAATAAATATCTGGTAGTTGTTGCACAACAAGATGGATCAGTAGAAGATCCAAAAGAAGAAGATTTATATTCTTATGGTACACTAGCATTAGTGCTAAAAACATTCGATATGCCAGATAATAGTAAATCTGCTATTGTACAAGGTGTAGATAGAGTCAAAATTTTAAAATACCAAAAAGATGGACCTTATTTTATTGCTGATGTGGAAAGAATTCCAGAATCCATTACTAGCCCAGATGTACAAGTTGAAGCATTAGCCAAAAGTTTAAAAAATTCATTTACTGAATTAATTAAGATTTCTCCAAATCTAAATGAAGAACATGCAGGAATGTTATCTAACATTGATCGTCCTTCTCGATTAGCAGATAGAGCAACATCTCTTTTATCAGTATCCAATTCAGAAAAGCAAGAAGTGCTAGAAGAATTAGATATTAAAAAACGTGTTGAGAATGCTATTAATTTATTACAGAAGGAAATACAGCGTATTAAGCTAGGAGAAGAAATTCAGACAGAAGTCCAAGATGAGATTTCTAAGACTCAAAGAGAGTACTATCTAAGAGAGCAAATGAAAACCATTCAGAAAGAGCTTGGAGAAGATAGTCAAACAGTAGAATTAGACGAGCTAACAAAGAAGATTGATGAAGTTGGTATGAGTAAAGAGGCTACAAAAGTAGCACACAAAGAATTAGAGCGTTTATCACGCATTTCACCACAATCCCCTGAATATTCTGTTGCTAGAACATATTTAGAATGGTTAACAGACTTACCATGGAGTAAATCCAGTAAAGATAATTTAAATATTAAAAAAGCAGGGAAAACACTTAATGAAGATCACTATGGTCTTGAAAAAGTAAAAGAACGTGTGCTGGAATACTTAGCAGTCCGATCACTCAAGAAAAAAGTAACAAAAAATGATACGGTTCGAGGACCTATTCTTTGTTTTACAGGCCCTCCAGGAGTTGGTAAAACTTCTTTAGGAAAATCAATTGCTAAATCAATGGGTAGAGAATTTGTTCGTATCTCATTGGGTGGTGTAAGAGATGAGGCTGAAATTAGAGGACATAGACGTACATATATCGGCGCATTACCTGGAAGAATCATTCAATCAATAAAGAAAGCTAAAACGAATAATCCAGTCTTTATGTTGGATGAGATTGATAAGTTAGGTTCTGATTTTAGAGGGGATCCTTCCTCAGCAATGCTTGAAGTATTAGACCCAGAACAGAATCATGCTTTTAGCGATCATTATCTGGAAGTTGATTTTGATTTAAGTAAAGTAATGTTTATTTCAACAGCAAATTATCCTGATAATATTCCTCATGCATTATATGACCGTATGGAAATGTTAGACTTTAGAGGATATATTGATGATGAAAAAGTCAAAATTGCAGAAAAACATCTTATTCCAAAACAAATTAAGGAAAATGGATTAACACCTAAGCAAGTGAAGTTTAATGAATCTGGAATTAAGGAAGTTATCCGCTCTTATACACGAGAATCTGGAGTAAGAAGTTTAGAGAGAGAAATTTCAAATGTGCTTCGAAAAATTGCAGTAGATGTAATAAACAAAAAAGTAAAAACAGTAACAGTATCTAAGAAAGTTGTTAATGATTATTTAGGGATTCCAAAATTCCAATCTGACTTAGCAGAACGTACAACTAAGCCAGGCGTAGTAACGGGAATGGCATGGACTGCCGCAGGTGGAGATATTCTATTTGTAGAGTCAAGCAAGATGAAAGGAAAGGGAGTACTTACCTTGACCGGTCAATTGGGAGATGTTATGAAAGAATCTGCAGCAGCAGCGTTTACTTATGTTAAAGCCCATACAGATATTTTAGGATTAAAAGAAGATTTTGCAGAAAAGATGGATATCCATGTTCATTGTCCCGCTGGAGCTATACCAAAAGATGGTCCTTCAGCAGGAGTAGGGATGTTTACTTCTCTGGTATCTTTATTAACTAATAAACCAGTAAAGAGTAAACTTTCTATGACAGGAGAAATTACTTTACGAGGCAATGTACTTGCAATTGGTGGTGTGAAAGAGAAAGTCACAGCTGCTCATCGTGCAGGAATCAAAACTATAGTACTTCCTTTTGCCAATAAACGTGATTTGGAAGAAATTCCAGAACATATCAAGAAAGATCTTACTTTCCATTTTGCAAAAGAATTGATGGATGTCATTGATGTGGCTATCCCAGATCTTAAAAAGTAATTTGTTGGATTATTTAATCTAAGAATTTAATTTCATTCACTTTTGGGGCGATTAGCTCAGCTGGTCAGAGCGCCTGCTTTACACGCAGGACGTCGGGAGTTCGAATCTCTCATCGCCCAC
>DASCOP010000009.1:0-2035 GCA_036012065.1 Fidelibacterota bacterium | reverse complement strand
GGGTTATTTACAATCATATTAATTTTAATGGGATATACAAATCTCTTTGGTGTTCAATTTATAATAACAGTAATAGGAATATCATTTGTGAGTTCATTAATTATTTTCGGGAGACACACATTGTCTAGTAAGCTCCTTTTAAATTTTCCATCCTTAACAAATTTTGTTGAAGGATACAAACTAGTATCAGATAACAAACTTATTATAGCAGGTTGGTCAATGTTGTTATGGGCTAGCTTTGTAGGGTATGTTATTGCAGCACTACAAGCAATTGGTATCACACTGACAATAGAGCAAGCCTTAGGATTAACGATTATCTCAAGTCTTGTTACCTCTCTTCCTATTGCTCCTGCTGCGATTGGAACCTATCATTTAGCTGTTATTTATTGTCTACATAATTTATATGGTCTTCCTCTAGAATTAGCGCAAACAGGCGCTATTATTATGCATAGCATCTTTCTGCTATACAGTATTGCTATAGGTTATCTATATTTAGTATCTGAAAATATGAGTATTGCATCTATAACACATGACAGTAAAAACTAAAGGCCTACTTACCGTACTATTTTCCTATATCTTAGCAATAGGACTAGGAATAGTATCAATATTATAATTAAAATTCTTCGTACAAGGCCGGCATACAAAGATTATCAAAAAAGAGTTCATATTTTATTTCCAGAAATCACTATATTAAAGCGCTTACTAAAAAGATAAAATGGATAAAAATACAGTTACAGTTCTAAAAATATTTGGACTAATTGCTTTAGTCTACTTTACGTTTTTTATGTTAGTAATGGTACCACATAAAACGTGGTATTTCTTCGGATAATTAATCTTCTTAGCTTTCAAGTTTCTTTAAAGCTTCTGTAATTACTTTCTCTAGTTTTTTTGTTTGAGATGATAGTTCTTTAACATATGCTTTGTCTGTTAGTTTTGATCTGTCTTTTTTTGATTGTATTGGAGGAAGAATTTTAATCGTAATTGGAACTGATCTCATAAAGCGCCCTCCTTTAGGCCAAGCTTTTTCGGTGCCTATAATTGCTGCAGGCAAAATAGGGATATCTAATCCCATTGAAAATCTTGCAGTCCCCTTTCTAAAACGTTGTAATTCTCCAGCTTTTCCTCTAGATCCTTCTGGAAACATAATAATATTGTTACCTAAACTGATAAATCCTTTTGATAAAGTAAACGTATCTTCCAAATCAAGAGATTCTGGATTTTGTTGTCTACTAATTGGAATAAGGTTAATAAAGTTTTTAAAAAATTTTCGTCTAAAATCATTATCAAACCAATAATCTTTTGCTGCTAAAAATCCAAAACGTTCATATCCTAATCGAGTCGAGTATGCTAAAACAGCAATATCCATATGACTATTATGATTACTCGCAAAAATAAATGAGGTGTCTTTTGGAATATTTTCTTTTCCAATGACTTTGACGGGTGTATAAAATGTCAATACAGTATTAGCATATAAATCAAACACAAATGATAATGTCTTGAATAAAATAGATTTAGGTTGTGCTAAATGTTTATATCTTGGGTCTTCTAAAATTGAATATTTCATATTGCTCTTTTATGCGTTTATTCTTTTGGCTAAGAAAATATAAAGGCTGGGGCAGAATTTATTAACGAGAACACCGAACCATACAACATCACTCCATTTGGAAATAATTGCTTGTCTTTTTTTATTTTTAATAGCTCTTAGAATTATCTGTGCTGCTTTTTTAGATGATAATCCAACAGGTTTTTTACTCTTAGATCCAAAAGGAGTTCCTTCAGAGTCTAATTTATTCACTCCAAAATTTGTTTGAACCTTTCCAGGCGCAATTAAGGTAATAAAAATATTACGATCTTCCACTTCTATCCTCAATGAATCAAAGAACCCATGTAATGCAAATTTTGCAGAAGAATATGCTGTTCTTCCCTTGGAAGTAATTAATCCTGCAACACTAGTATTGGTAGCAATGTGACCTCCTCCATTCTCTAGCATATGCCTTAAGATTGACTGTGTAAAATAAATGACTGAAAAATAATC
>DASCOP010000008.1:0-13434 GCA_036012065.1 Fidelibacterota bacterium | reverse complement strand
ATAATAGTATTTATAGAAGTACTAATGGAGGCTCTAGTTTCTCTTATTATGCAAACCATGAAGACAGTGGTGGTGGTGATACAGGATTTTTTATTAATCCATCTACAATTGACCCTACTAATAAAGCATTCTATTCTTCTGTAGACGCTTCTACAATTTTAAGATTAAACAACTACGAAACGTTAGCTGATAAAACACTGATGAGCGTATCTCTTGGCTCTACAGCATCAGCATTTAAAATGTCTCCACATACTGATGGAGTCCTTTTTGTTGGAACTTCGGGTGGAAGAGTATTTAAGATTACCGATGCGCATACAAGCAGTTATACTGCTACTGACATTAGCGGATCTAATATCAGTGGATACATTTCATCAATTGATATTGGAAAAGATGATAATCAAATATTAGTTACTGTATCAAACTATGGAGTGACTTCAGCATGGGAAACAGTAGGTGGTGGTGGATCTAATGGATGGAATGATATTGAAGGTGATCTTGCTGATATGCCTGTGCGTTGGGGATTATATAATCCAAATAATTATAATCAAGTAATTTTAGCGACTGAACTTGGAACATGGGTTTCTGATGATGTTTCTGCTTCAAGCCCTACATGGAACCCTTCAAATGATGGTTTAGCAAATGTTAGAACTGACATGTTAGTAAGAAGATCATCTGATAACGCACTAGCTGCTGGAACTCATGGTAGAGGCTTATTTTATTCCACAGGATTCACATCTACAGCACCATTAAATGCTGCATTTACTCCTGATAAAACTTCGGGTGTATTCCCACTAACTGTGCAATTTACTGACAGATCAACAGGAGCACCTACTTCATGGACTTGGGACTTTGGAGATGGATCCACTAGTGCAGATCAGTCCCCTTCTCATACATATGCAGCTGCAGGACAATTTAATGTTTCACTATCAGTTGGTGATGGAACCAATTCTGATGCAGTTACAAAAAACAATATTATTTGGGCAACAGCACAACAAGATACTTTATGGGAAGAAGGATTTGAAACTAACCCGTACGGTTGGGCTGATGGAAGAAGAGATGTACATGCATTTGGCTATATAAACGCTAATAATGACTCTGATGATTTTTCATGGTGGTATTATACTGCTGGATATGGAGCAGCAGATGGTAGTCACTGGATGGCTGGTTTAGGATATGCTGGAGCTGGAAATGCTGATGATTGGTTAATTAGTCCAAAACTTTGGTTAAGACCTGGAACAGATAATATTCTAAGTTTTTATACTAATATGAATGGAGGCGCAGAAGACTATGATGTTTTACTATCACCTTCTGGAGGAACTTCTATTGAAGACTTTACAGTTACGCTTGCTAACATTGTGGGTGAGAATACAGGTAGTTGGACACAACAATCTTATGATTTAACTGCATATGCAGGAACAGATGTAAGGGTTGCAATACATGTTATTACATCTAATCAACAATATGCATTCTGGGATAATTTTACAGTTACAGCTGGACAGTTAAGTTCAGATGGTGCTCCACTTGCACCTCAAGGGGTATCAGCTGAACCGGAACTAGTTTATGATGCGGCTAATGATGTATGGAATCCTAGTGATGATGGTGTAGCTATCTTCTGGAATAGAAATGGAGAATCAGATTTTGCTTCTTATAATGTTTATGGTAGTTTAACAGATAACTTTACTCCTGATAGCAGTAATTTGCTCGGTCAAGGTACACTTGGAAATATTGACTCAGAACATTTTTATGCATCTCCTTCTACTACACCATGGCCAGATACTACATTTGTATTTAGACAAACCTTTGGGGTTGATTCGTTATTGCATGACGGCTTAGCTCAAGGTGAGCAATGGTATTATAAAGTAGGGGCAGTTGATAATGACGGAAATGAGACTATTTCTGATCAAGTGAGCTATATATTAGATAGCACTGGTCCAACTGCTGGGACATTTACAATCAATGATTTACAAGATAGTGAATACATAAGAAGTACTTCTGATATCACAATCAGCGTTGATGGTTGGTCGGATAATGTTGGAATCGCATACTATTACATGGGTATTGGAACAACCGATCAAGATCTTGAAGCAGATGTTGTAATGTATCAAAATGTTGGTTTAACCAATTTAACATTGACTGGATTAACTCTTGATGATTATACCAAATATTATCTCAAAGTTGCTGCATTTGATGAAAGTGGTAACAACTCAAATGCTGTCATTAGTGGATTTACAACCTACACAGCTATGCTAGGTGATTATGACAACGACTGGGATGTAGATGTTGAAGACTTAAACTCTCTTGTAAATGCATGGCCAAATGTTGATATTGGACCAGCAACAGGTACTAGCCCTTATCTTACACCAACACTAGATAGTACATGTGATGTTTATGATATCAGTGTATTTACTAGAAACTGGCAGTGGACAAAAGCACAAGGAAAAACTTCAGAGCCTGGAGAAGAGCAGAAATTAAATCCAATTGATTTCCCTGCAGAGTTATTTGGTAATCAAATTAAGATTACACTTCCAGATGATATTACTGCTGGTAGATTTGAAATTGTAAATGAAGGTAATGTATACCAATTCTCTGTTGCAAAAAATAATCAAAGTATGATTATACTAGAGAACAATGACAACTTAGAAGAAAGCTATGAATTTGAATTCGGTAGATTATCTAAGGATGAAAAAGAATTATTTATCTATATTGATGGAGATATTCCTAGCTCTAATATTGAAGTAAGTTATCAGCTATTCTCTAAAGATGGAGCAGCAGGTAATGGTATCATTGAGTTGGGTACTCCAGATGAATTCGCATTATATCAAAATTATCCGAATCCATTTAGCAACCAAACAACAATACAGTATGATGTAGCAGAAGCAACCTCTGTAAAGATTTATATCTATAATACCCTTGGACAGCTAGTAAAAACAATTGATCAAGGTGAAAATAGCGTAGGAACTCATACCGTAGAATGGGATGGTACAAATGACGATGGTGACACATTAAGTAGCGGTGTATACTTCTATCAACTTCGTACCAAAGATTTCAACAAGACCATGAAAATGTTACTTGTTAAATAGGATTAAACTAATTTAGTTTGATATAGGTCATGCAGTCTAATTAACCCTAAACATTCTTTAGATTCATTGACTACAGGTAATACAGAAATCTGTGAATTACGATCTTCCATTAATTTCATCGCATCCTGAACTGATAGCCCAGGAGAAACAGATATAGGATTTTTATTAATTAATTCTCCCATAGAGTCTGACAAAGATTTGCTTGATGCAATTGCCTTTCTTAAATCCCCTTCTGTTACAATTCCTATTAACTCTTTATTGTGAATAATTAATGCTGCGCCTAAAGGCTTTTCGGTCATAGCAGAAGCAATATCTTCTAATGTGCTTTCTTTATCTATAAGAGCTACTTCATCCAAAGGATGAATTAAATGATTAACAGTCAATCCTAGTTGTTTACCTAACTCTCCACCAGGATGATATCGTGCAAAATCTGCCTCATTAAATCCTCTTTTTACCATTAAGACAGATGCAAGTGCATCTCCAATAGCTAAAGCAGCTAATGCGCTTGTAGTAGGGACAATTCCCAGTGGGTCAATTTCACTTTCAATGGTACCGTTTAATACGATATCTACATTTTTTGCCATATAAGAATCCATATTCCCGACTAGAGCAATTAATGGTGATTGAAATTCACGTAAAATTGGAATTAATCGAACTAATTCTTCAGTGTTTCCACTTTTTGATATAAGTAATGTAGGATCTCCTGGATTATAAATACCTAAATCTCCATGCAATGCCTCTGCTGCATGTAAAAATACACTTTTTGTTCCTGTGCTACACAATGTGGCAACAATCTTTTCTCCAATTAAACCTGATTTACCTAAACCACAGACTACTAACTTGCCACTATTCTCCATAATAAGCTCTGCAGCCTTAATAACATCTTTGTCTATTTGTTTAGCAACATTATTCAGCTGACGCGATTCATTCTCAAGAATTGCCTGAGCTAAACCATCTATTTTGTTTTTAGCCATATATGAATGAATATAATTAGTTTTAATGGAATTATGACCGATAAATTTGTAGAATATCCCCTATGAATATCTTTATTACAGGTGCAAGCAGCGGAATTGGAGAATATGTTTCTTATGAATATGCAAAAAATGGTAATCACCTAGCATTATGCGCAAGAAGAAAAGAAAAATTAGAAGATATTGCTAATAAATGTCGACAAATGGGCGCTGAAGTTACAACTTACTCTGTTGATGTTACTGATCAACACTCAACAAAAGAATCTATAGACGATTTTTTATCAAAGATTACTAGAATTGATTTAGTAATTGCAAATGCAGGTCGTGGAGATCTAGATGCGCTTCATAAAGGAGATCCAACTGCAATTAATGAAGTAATCAAAGTTAATGTTATTGGGGTGCAGAATACTGTTGTTCCCTTTATTCCAACAATGTTAAAACAACAAAGTGGCCATATTGCTTTAGTAGGATCAGTTGCAAGTCATATAGCATGGGTTGGTGGTGGAGCATATGCTGCATCTAAATTTGCTGTAAGAGCTTTAAGTGAAAGTTGGAGAAAAACATTACCATCAAGCATAGATGTAACACTTATTTGTCCAGGTTTTGTTAAAAGTGAAATGACAGATCCAGTAGAATGGACTCCCTTCATCATCAAGACAGATGTTGCTGCGAGAAAAATTGTGAATGCGCTTAATAAAAAGAAAAAAATGTTTATCTTCCCATGGCAATGGCGTATTGTCGTTGCATTTAAAAGTGTATTAGATATAGTGATGGCAAATGCTGCGAAAAAAATGCATAAGAAAAGAATGCAACGCACTAAGTAAGTCTATAAGCTATATAAAATAGAATCATTCCCGGAAAAAATAATAAAAAATTAATGGATTCTCCAAAAATCGCGATTGAATTCAAGATTGCCATTGGGATCACTAGATTATTTGAAACTGCAAGCCTGTATGAACTCACTTGTGTTGCCCCAATATTCCATAATAAGAATCCAATACCAGTAGCACATAGCCCTAAGAAAAGAAGGGCAAGCAAATTAACATCTGTTAACTGAACATTATTATCTGAAATGAAAAAATAAGATAAAGATGTAACAGCTGTTGCACCAAGAAATAACTGAGAAAAATTACTGATGATATCTGTATCTGTATTTTTAATACTCCATTGCTTAAACCATACTTGTCCCCAAGCAAATACAAAATTTGCACATTGGATAAGCATAAATCCATACCAGTATTCTATTGGATTTGCAATATTATATCGCATAAAATAAGATCCTAATACCACTAGAAAGATTGCTAACAGGTTTTTGAAGCTTCTCTCTTTTCTAAAAAAATATTGATCAGCAATAGATACAAAAATAGGTGTTGTGATAGTAAAGGTTGCAATAAGATAAGCGGGCAAATATTGGTAAGACTGGATATAGAAAATATACATGAGCCCAAATTGAATAGCTCCTATAGCAATAAGATTAATATCCCATCGAAATCTTTTGAACTGATAGACAGAAATAGAGCTAAAAAATAATAAAGCAATCAGATTCCTAGTATAACTAATAAATAAAGGATCTACTTCTGATAATCCATATTTAATAATCCCAAATGAAAAAGACCAGAGTATCGATACTAAAAATAGATATTGCAATTTTAATCCTTAAACATTAAAACGGCCAGATCATTGGAATAATTGCTACAGAAACAATCCATAGAATAACTCCTAGAGGAAGTCCTACTCTAATATAATCAGAATACCTATATCCTCCTGGACCAAATACCATAAGATTTGTTTGATAGCCTACAGGCGTAATAAATGATGCTGATGCTGCGTAACAGACAGCAAAGATAAATGGCTTAGGATCAAAACCAAAATTTGCAGCTAATGTTAGAGTAATTGGGGTCATAATAATTGCTGTAGCCGCATTTGATGCAATCTCGGTTAATATCATTGTAATTAAATAAATAATAGCTAATAAGAAATATGGAATAAGATTCTCAGGAAATAAATTAACTATACTACCTATTGCATCGCCTATCATTATATCTAATCCTGTACGCTGAATTGCTGCTCCCATTGGTAGGAAAGCCGCAATTACTATGATTACTTGCCAATGTATAGATGAATAAGCCTCATTAGGTGTAATAATCCTTGCTAACAACAAAGCAATCACTCCAAGGATAACTCCTACTACAATAGGTACTATTTCAAAAATAGCCAATCCTACAGCACATAATATGGTAATGGGACTTAACCACCAGAGTGGGTGGTTATCAAGATCAGCATCTGTCTTACCAAGAACAATGAATCCATCTTTAGACGCAAGCTGATTAATACGATCTTTAGGTCCATATACTAATAAAGTATCAAATGGTTTTAATATAAAGTGCGCTAATTTTCTTCTAATAACCTCACCTTCTCTTCGAATTGCCAGAACAAAACTACCGAATGATCTTCTAAAATTTGCCTCTTGAAGAGTTTGTCCAATCAATTCTGAACTATCAGTAACTAAACATTCTGCTAATATATGATCCTCTTGCTCTAGTTCTTCTTGTGTAAGTTTTTCATCAGTTAAAAGTGCAAGATTTTCAATTTCTTTTAAGCGTTGAAAATTATCGAAAGAACCTTTAACAAATAGAACATCGCCTTCTTCTAATTTTAAACCTCTTAAATTAGAGGTAATGATTTCACCTCCTCTTAGCACATCTAAAACAATAACATCATAATTTTCATTAATCTTTCTATCTAATAATGTTTTTCCACATAGAGGTGAGTTTCCATTTACTCGAAACTCTGTTAAATATCCATCTAAGCTATAATCCTCAATACTGGAAGATTTTGCTACTCTTGAAGGCAACAATTTATAACCAATAGTAAAGATATATAATAAACCTATAGCAAATTTTATAATTCCAAACTTTGCAAACTCAAGCATTCCTAGCGATACTGTGCCTCCTGAAGTATCCACTAATATAGAATTAACAATTAAATTGGTAGAAGTTCCTACTAAGGTTAATGTTCCCCCTAAAATAGCTGCATAGCTTAATGGAATTAAAACTTTAGAAGGACTGATATCATATTTTTCTGCCAAACGAATGGTAACGGGCATAAAGATTGCTACTATTGCTGTATTATTTACAACAGCAGAAGCAATACCAATAAAAAACAAGTAAGCAAACATACCTACAATTCTAGATTTATCAATTAATTTATTAATATTAATAATCACATATTCTAGAATATGAGATTTCTGTAATGCATAGCTCATGATAAAAAGACATGCAATAGTCATAACAGCAGGATTAGAAAATCCCGCAAGACTCTCGGTTGGACTCACTAGCCCAAGAACAAGCAACAACCCAAGAACTAGAAGAGCTGTCACATCTATTGGAAATAATTCTGTAATAAAGAGCACTAATGCAGCCAGAATTATAACACCTAGGAACATAATTTCCATAAGTACCGTGGAAAGGACTCGAACCTTCACATCTTACGATACTGGTTCCTAAGACCAGCGCGTCTACCAATTCCGCCACCACGGCATACATTTTTAACAATATAAAAAGAATTAACTAAAAAAAGTGTTAATTATGATTTATTGCAAAATCAAGCTCTGAAATTAAATCATCTACATGTTCAATACCAACAGAAAACCTTAATAAATTAGGTGTTATTCCTAGCTTAGTTTTTTCGTCATGAGGCACAGATGCATGAGTCATAGAGTAAGGACAAGATATTAAGCTTTTCACACCGCCTAAACTTTCAGCTAATGTGATAGTACTTAATTGTTTTGCAAAGTTATCAAGATTGATTGATTGATCTAGTTCAAAAGAAATCATACTCCCATATACTGGATTACCATCTGGTGAAGAATGCTGTTTTGTTGCTAAATCAAATTGTTTATGAGATTTGAGTCCAGGATAGATTACTCTTGTAATTTTAGAATGATCATCTAGCCAATGAGCAATCTTATAAGCATTATCAAATTGTTTTTCAACTCTAACAGAAAGTGTCTTTACTGATCTTAGAAGTAGCCATGCATCAAATGGACTAGGTAGTGCTCCTCCAGTATTCTGAATTAAAGTAATTTTTTTGGATGCTTCATCATTATTAATCATTAATGCTCCACTTAGTACATCAGAATGTCCGCTAATAAATTTTGTTGTACTATGCATGACAATATCTGCACCCAAATCTAAAGGTCTCTGTCCATAAGGACTCATAAATGTGTTATCAACACTAACTAATACATTTTTTTCATGTGCTACTTTCGAAATTCTTTCAATATCAGCTAAATCAAGCAAAGGGTTGCTTGGTGTTTCAAGATGAATCAATTTTGTGTTATCTTTGATTGAATCAGTAACTTTATCTACATTAGATGTATCTATAAATTCAAAATCTACTTTATTATCATTTAACACTCTAGTTACTAACCTAAAAACACCTCCATAAACATTTTGCGAAATTAAAACATGGTCTCCTGGTTTAAACATCGTAAAGATTGCAGTCATTGCTGCCATCCCAGAAGAAAATGCATAGGCATATTTCGCATTTTCAAGCATAGCTAAATTTTCTTCTAAAGCCTCTAATGTTGGACTGCCAACCCTTGAATAGACATATTTCTCTGTACTAGCAAACGTTGGTTGTTTAAAAGTTGATGTGAAATGAATTGGAGTAACAGCAGCTCCTGTTTCATCAATCTTGTTTCCAACATGAATAGATTTCGTTGAGAAATGTAATTTATTTTTCTTTTTAGGCACGGGTATATCCTTTCTCTAAATAAAATTCTAACTTTTTAAACTTAATTTCTACTTCTTCTCCTGAAGGAGATAATACTTTTATTTTATCATTTCTACCAATTTTCTCTTCCGTATTGGTTTGAGGAGTTTTTACAGGCTCTGATGGTATTTCAGATGAAGCATCCGCATGAGTCATTTGAATATTTTTTTGAACAGGCGAAGATTCTTCTCGAGGATGCTCGCTAATCTGTGCATGATAAACTCTTTGTACAATTGATGCTCGTAAGCTAGCCATTAAATCTTGAAAGAAATTGTATGCTTCTGCCTTATATTCTATAAGTGGATTTTTCTGTCCAAAAGCTCTTAAACCAATACCCTCTCTTAACTGATCCATTCCCAATAAATGATTGCGCCACTTCTCATCAATTGTTCTTAAAACTACAAATTTTTCAAGCTTGCGCAATAATTCTGCTGGTATAATTTCTTCCTTTTGACTGTAATATTCTAATGCTTTATCTGAGATGGAATTTACTATATCTTCTTTACTACTCTTTGCTTCAAAATCAGATTGATCTATTTCAATTAATAGGTGCGCATTTAATTCTTGATTTAATGCTGGCCAATCCCAACCCTTTATATTCTTAATATCCAATGGTTCAAATAAATCATATATGAAATCATCAATGAATTCGTCAATCGAAGATTTAATTGACTCTGATAACAATGCTTTATTCCTTAAGTCATAAATAATTTCTCTTTGTTGATTTAAGACATCATCATACTCAAGCAAATGTTTACGCATACCAAAATTTCTCTCTTCAACTTTCTGCTGAGCATTGCTTACGCCACGATTTAACATTCCAGCACTTAATTCTTGGTCCTCATCCACCGCGAGCCTATCCATATAAGAAGCTAGTTTATCCATATTAAACAAACGCATCAAATCATCTTCCAAAGAAATATAAAACTTTGAAGAACCGCTATCTCCTTGTCTACCAGATCGACCTCGTAACTGTAGATCAATACGTCTTGACTCATGTCTTGAAGTGCCAATAATGTGTAAACCGCCTAATTCTTCCACTCCTTGTCCTAGCTTGATATCAGTTCCTCTTCCAGCCATGTTAGTTGCAATAGTAATAGCATTCTTTAATCCTGCTTGGGCTACAATTTGTGCCTCACTTTGGTGTTGTTTTGCATTTAAGACATTATGTGGTATTCCCTTTTGTTTTAACATTTTAGATAATAGCTCAGATACCTCAACTGATATAGTTCCAATTAATACCGGTTGTCCTTTTTTGAAATAATCATTTACCTCATTGATTACCGCTTTATATTTTGCGTGCATAGATTTATAAATAACATCATTAAAATCTTGCCTAACAACTGGACGATGTGTTGGAATTGCAGTAACGCCAAGATTATAAATTTTCTCGAATTCTGCTGCTTCTGTTTCAGCTGTACCAGTCATTCCAGACAACTTATCATACATTCTAAAATAATTCTGAATAGTAATTGATGCTAATGTCTGAGTTTCTTTTTCAATTTTAACATTCTCTTTTGCTTCTAATGCCTGATGTAATCCACCACTAAATCTTCTTCCTGGCAAGACTCGTCCTGTAAACTCGTCAACAATTAATACTTGGCCATTCTGTACTACATATTCTACATCTTTATCAAATAATGTATATGCTTTAAGAAGTTGGTTTAAGTAATGAATCTTACTACTTCTTTGTGAGTGTGACTGATAAGCTTTTTCCTTATTTAATTTCTTTTGATCTTCAGATAAATCACTTTCATCAATATCACTTAACATCTCTCCTAAATCAGGAATAGTAAATGCATCCATATTATCCGGAGATAGAGCTGCTCTACCCTTATCTGAAAGATCTACGCTATTTGACTGTTCATCTATAGCAAAATATAAATCTTCATCTAATTCATGTAATTTTTTATCTGCAATATATTCAGACTCAACACTGTTCATCAGCTTTATTGTTCCTTGCTCTTGGAATAATTCTTGTAATTTTCTATCTTTAGGTAACCCCTTTTTGGATTTTAGCAAAAGTAGTCCGGCATCATAGAGCTGATCTTCTGATGGATTATCGATCTTTAAAATTTCTTCTGCCTTACCTACTAATTCAGATACTAATATTTTCTGCTTGCTAACTAAAGATTTGACAGGAGAGCTCAAATCGACATAAGATTGATTAATTTTTGTTTCTACTGGACCAGAAATAATTAAAGGGGTTCTTGCTTCGTCTATTAAAACACTATCCACTTCATCTACGATAGCATAATGATGAGGTCTTTGAACTAAATATTCAGCATCAATTGTCATATTATCTCTTAGATAGTCAAATCCAAACTCATTATTGGTCCCATAAGTTATGTCGCAATTATATGCTATCTTTCTTTGTTCAGGATTCATTGAGTTTAAAATATGGCCAACAGACATACCTAACATTTCAAATACTTTTCCCATCCATTCTGAATCTCTTTGTGCTAAATAATCATTTACGGTAACAATATGGACGCCTCTTCCAGACAATGCATTTAAATAAATAGGCATTGTTGCAACTAGAGTCTTTCCTTCTCCAGTTTTCATTTCAGATATTTTGCCTTCATGTAGTACAACTCCACCGATTAATTGCTCATCATAAGGAATCATTTCCCACTTAATCTTTTGACCGACTGCTGTCCACTCTTTTCCATATAGTAAACGACAAGTATGCTTAACTAAAGCAAATGCCTCTACTAATACATCGTCTAGTACTTCTTTTTCAATTGCTTTACGTATTTTTTGTATCTCTTTTCTATCTGTAACATCTACAAGCTGTTTATCTTCGAAAGTTTGAATCTTCTCTTTTACAATTTTCTGTAATTCACGAGTTCTTTCTAATAAATAGGATTCGTCTTTACCTTCAAGTGAATTATATAGGGTGTTAATTTCCTTAACTAAAGGTTGGATCTTTTTGATCTCTCTACCAGATTTTGTGCCAAATATTTTTGTTAATAAACTCATAATTAATTATAGTGTTTTATGGATTGAATCTAACACTCCATTGACAAATGCAGTGCTATCTTCTGAGCTAAATTTTTTAGCATTCTCTATAGCAGAACTAATAGTTACTTTGTGTGGTATGTCATAATCTTCCATAAGTGACATTTCACATATAGACATCTGCATAATTAATCTATCAATAATATTTACTCTTTCAAGTGTCCAGTTTTCTAATGAAGATTCAATCTTTTTATCTAGAATAGTCTGATTCTTTATGGTAGAATTAAATAATTCATTAACAAAATTTTTTGTCGGTTTGTCAAACTGATATCTTGCATTAATATCATGTAAAACTTTTTTATCATCCTCATTTGCAACATGCCTCGCATATAAAGCTTGCAACACTGCTTCTCGTGCTTTTTTTCTATGTTGTTTTTCTATCATATTAGTGGTGATGCCATTGAGAAAATTCATTTATTCTTCTCTCTGCCAATAAATTAGCTGCTTCAAGTGTTGAAATATTATTTGTTGATGCATAATCAAATATCCTCATAAGAATATGGTATATGCCTTCGACTTGATACCGTGCTTTATCCTTATTATATCCCTTGAGCTCATTTGCGACATTCATTAGCCCGCCTGCATTAATAACATAGTCTGGTACATACATTATGCCTTTTTTAAGCAGTAACTTTGCATCTCTAGCTTCTTTTTCTAGTTGATTATTTGCAGCTCCAGCAATAACAGAACATTTAAGCTCTTGAATTGTTTTTTCATTAACTATAGCACCTAATGCGCAAGGTGAAAAGATATCTAATTCAGTAGATATTAATTCTTTATTAGAAAGAGGAATAACACCAAATTCATTTACAACTGTATCTAATTTGCTCTGATCAATATCATATCCATAGATAATTGCACCTTCTTTATGAAGACGGCTACATAGATGATACCCTACTTTTCCAAACCCTTGTATCCCAACCTTCAGATCTCTCATAGAAGTAATGTTTAATCTTTTCTTCAATGCAGCTTGCATGCCCACAAAAACTCCCAATGCAGTAAGTATAGAAGGGTCCCCACTTCCACCCATTGCTCTTTTAATTCCAGTGACATGGTCGGTCTCCATCCGTATATACTCCATATCATGTACTGACATACCGACATCTTCCGCTGTAATATATTTACCATTAAGACTTTCTACAAAATTACCAAACGACCTTAACAATACTTCTGACTTATTACTATTAGGATCCCCAATAATTACTGCTTTTCCTCCGCCTAGATTTAGATTTGCTATTGAAGCTTTATAGGTCATTCCTCGAGATAATCTTAACACATCTATCAAAGCTTCATTACCACTTTTATATGGGTACATTCTGCATCCTCCCAAAGCAGGACCTAAAACAGTATTATGAATTGCTATAATTGCTTTTAAACCAGAGCTTGAATCATTGCAATAAACAATTTGCTCGTGATTTGTCTCATCCATTCTCTTAAATATCCCTTTTTGAATCATAATCTTTCCTTTTATACTTTAGATTTTGAATATGCATCAATAATATGTTTTACTAAATGATGTCTAGCAATGTCATTCTCATTTAACTTTACAATACCAATATCTTTCATATCCTTTAATATATTTAAAA
>DASCOP010000007.1:0-8260 GCA_036012065.1 Fidelibacterota bacterium | reverse complement strand
GTAGTAGCAATATCTACACACTTTGCATAGTCTGCTTTTACTCCAGCCTTACCATCTAAAAGACCTTTAATTTCTCTAAACTGTCTTCTCACTTCTTCTATCATTTCAAAAGCAGCATCTCCAACAGCTTGCATTGCAAGCGCTGAAAATACAAACGGCAGAGAAGAGCCTATAAGTAGCCCAGCCATAATTGTTGGGTTGCTAATATCTAATACTAGCTCAACCCCCGTATTTGCTTTAACTGTCTCTCTGAAAGCTGCAAACAGTGCAAGAGATGTCAAGGCAGCAGAGCCAATTGCAAACCCCTTACCAATAGCTGCTGTAGTATTACCCACCGCATCTAATTTATCAGTTCTTTCTCTTACCTCTTTAGGTAGCTCAGCCATTTCAGCAATACCGCCTGCATTATCTGCAATTGGACCATATGCATCAACTGCTAATTGAATTCCAATGGTAGATAGCATGCCTAGCGCAGCTAAAGCTATACCATATAGATGTGCAAAATGATATGCTCCCATAATTGATAGAGCAATTACAAGAACTGGTAATGCTGTTGAATACATACCGTTTGCAAGACCAGAAATAATATTTGTTGCAGAGCCTGTTTCGCTAGCTTCTGCTATTGCTTGTGAAGGTTTTTGATGGTCTGAAGTATAATACTCTGTTAATAAACCTATTAATATACCAGATATAAGACCTACCACTGTTGCACCAAATAAATCGCTTGCCACAACATTAGAATGAGTTCCTGATAAGTTTACTGATTCTGTAACAAATTTATTAATCAACCAGTAGCTAACTCCCAACATGACCGCGCCTGAACCAAATACACCAATATTAAGAGCAGTTTGTGGATTACCGCCTTCTTTTGTTTTGACAAAAAATGTTCCTAGAATAGATACTCCAATTCCTGCTGCTGCTAAAAACAAAGGAAGAAATACTAATTCTGTTGAACTCGCTGCTGCTGCTAAAACCATTGCACCAATCATAGAGCCAACATAAGATTCAAACAAGTCTGCTCCCATGCCAGCAACATCGCCTACGTTGTCTCCAACATTGTCGGCGATAGTAGCGGGGTTTCGCGGATCATCTTCTGGAATTCCCGCTTCTACCTTACCAACTAAATCTGCTCCAACATCTGCAGCTTTTGTATAAATTCCTCCACCTACTCTTGCAAACAAAGCAATTGAAGATGCTCCCATTGCGAAACCAGAAACCTTAGTCATTACATTGGTCAGATCAGTGGCTGCTAAGCCATCACTATAAATATAAAATAAAAGTGAGAGTCCTAAAATTCCCAAACCTACTACATTCATTCCCATTACCACTCCACCACTAAATGCAACATTCAATGCTGAGCTTAAGCTAGTTCTTGCTGCTTCTGTAGTTCTGTGGTTTGCTAAAGTTGCTACGCGCATTCCTAAAGCTCCAGCTAAAGCACTACAGGCTGCTCCAACAACAAAAGAAAATGCTACTTCTGTTGTATTGCTAGCCATGTTCACCCAATATAATAAGCCCGCGACAACTACAACAAATACTGTGAGAACCTTATACTCTCTAACAATAAATGCTGTTGCGCCTTCACGAATTGCAAGACCAATTTCTTGCATTTTTTCATTACCTGGATTTTGTTTACTGATCCAGTTGCTTTTTATTAGTCCAAATAAAATTGCTAAAACACCAGATGCTGGTATTAAAATAAATAGATCGTTCACTATGCTACCCCTATATTTTGTTTGTTAAAATTGTTCATTGTTTCATCGGCTCCTTTATTAAGTATTGATAGCATTGCATCGTTTGCAATACTTAACACCTCATCCACTAAAGGATGAAATTTTTTATTAAATGGTTTTAATACATATTTTTCTGATGGCCTTCTGTAGTCAGGTGCAGCAATGCCAATTTTTAATCTTGCAATTTTATCTGTTGCCAAAGACTGAATAATCGACTTCATGCCGTTGTGGCAACCGTCGCCGCCATCTATTTTGATTCTAATCTCTCCCAATGGAAGATCAACATCATCAAAAACCACCACAAGATCTTTTGTATCTGCTTTATAGAAATTCAATACATCTCTAATAATAGTTCCGCTATTATTCATTCCTGTTGTTGGTTTAACCAATAAAAATTCACTGCCTTTTTTTGCAAAAATATAGTTTCCTTTTCCTGGTTGAAACTCAAGATCGTGGGCTTTAGCAAATCTATCCATCATCCAAAAGCCCGCATTGTGCTTAGTAGAAAGATATTTTGTATCACTATTGCCTAAACCAACAAAGATTATCATTGTTGGTTTTCTCCATCTGAATCATCTTTAGGTTCTGGAGCATTGTCATCTCCTGGCTTTTCTTCTTTTTCTTCGCCAGAAGAATCTTCAGAATCTCCTTCTTCGCCATCTTCTTCAAGAACAACTTCTTCTTCTTTTTCTTCTTTAGGTTCTTGCACGGACATCACAGCAATATCTTCTGCTGTTATCATTTCAACATCTTCAGGTAAAGAAATGTCTTTAACAAAAAGATTGGTATTCATTTCCATTTCTGTTACATCAATTTCTAAGAACTCTGGGATCTCAGAAGGTTTACACTTAACGGTAACCGCATTCAATAGCTGTACTAATATACCTCCTAATTTTACTCCCTGAGATTCTCCAACCCCTCTTATAGCAATTTCCAATGATATTTTTTCATCTTCTTTTACTTTTTGAAAATCAATGTGTATTACTTCATCGGTGACTGGATGATATTGAACCTCTTTCAATAAAACAAATTGAGGTTTTTCTTCTACAATCACTTCAAAAATCATCTGCCCTGTTTTTAGTGCTTTATATAGAGCTTTTCTATCCATTGATAGGGGGGTTGCCTCTATCCCAGAATGATATAAAACTGCAGGCACTCTACCGCGCAATCTAGTTCTTCTAGCTGCTGATGTACCTTGCTCTTTACGAATATCTACGTCTAATTTTTCAAATTTACTCATGTTGCTTTCCCAAATAGTTGACTTACTGATTCACCTTTATGAATTCTATTAATTGCATCTGCAAAAATTTTTGCTGAAGATACAATTGTTAGTTTTTCAAATTTTTTATTTTCTGGTATTGTGACCGTGTCTGACAAAAACACCTTATCAACGCTTTCTCCTGACAATTTCTCAATTGATTTTCCCGATAAAACTCCATGTGTAGCAGCTATGGTAACAGATAGTGCTCCTTTTGCTTTTGCTACTTCAGATGCATTAGAAACAGTACCTGCTGTATCAATCATATCGTCTATAATTAAAACATGCCTATCTTCTATATTACCTACCAGGTGCGCCACCTCTGACTGATTATGTGCGCTTCTTCTTTTGTCTATTAGTGCAAAACCAATGCCTAGTTTTTTTGCATAAGATTGGCTCAGTTTATTTGAACCCATATCAGGAGATAATACAACGCATTTTTTGTCCTGTTTAATCTTATTAAAATGCTCTTTAAGAGCGTCCGTCAAAACTAAGCTTCCATATAAATTATCAATGGGAATGCTAGCAAATCCTTGTATTTGCGTAGAATGAAGATCCATAGTAATAATTCTATCTGCTCCAGCTTGTGTAAAAATATCCATCATAACTTTTGCAGAGATAGGCACTCGTGGTTTGTCTTTTCTATCTTGTCGTGAATAACCAAAATACGGGATTACAACATTAATTTTCTCTGCACTTGCGCGCTTTGCGGCATCAATTAAAAGGGCTAGCTCAATAATATTATCTCCGGGAGCATTGGTGCTTTGCACAATATACACGTCATTGCCGCGTAAGTTTTCATTGTACTTCACCCATATTTCTCCGTCGCTAAAATCCTTAATTATAAGATCGCCAACATTTAATTTGGCTTGCTCTGCAATTTTAGCAGTTAGCTCACGGCTATTTGTGCCGGAAAATATTTTTTGTATATACTGTCCCATAATTATTTTTATTTGTTGGGGAGCAGGGACTCGAACCCCGACTGCCTGGACCAAAACCAGGTGTCCTGCCAATTAGACGACCCCCCAAATTAAATTTTTGGATTCGCTATAATTGTAGAATAATGGGGACTGAAAAAAGATTGCGCTTTTTGCGCTTTTTGTTTGTCTGAGAATATTCCAAACACAGTCGAACCACTACCCGACAAACTGGCGTATTTTGCACCTAAATCCAAAATCTCTAATTTGATCTTGCCAATTTCTGGATGTGTCTTAAAAACATACATCTCAAAATCATTGTAAAATAACTCAGAGCTTAGGTTGTTAAGTTTAAGCTCTTCCAACATTTGCGACAACTTAACGTCCGTTTCCCCTTTTACCAAATACTTTTTTATAAACATAAAAGCCTCGGAAGTTTGTACTTTTATATCAGGCATTACAAGCAAGATATAGTTATCAATGAGACTACTTTTTATTGGGGATAGCTTTTGCCCTTTTTCTTCACCTCCCTGCAGTCCTCCATTAACAAAAAATGGAGAATCTGCACTAATCTTTTCTGAAAAATTTTTGATTTCTTCTTCTTGAAGATTTAAATCACATAATTTGTCAATTGCCTTTAAGGTTGCTGTCCCGTTGCTAGAACCTCCACCTAAACCGGCATTAGTAGGAATGTTTTTTTGTAAAAAAAGATTAAAATTAGGCAAATCTGGGTATTGTTTTTTTAATATGTTTATTGCTTTTATACATGTATTGTTCTCTCTGTCTAGCCAATCAACATTTGTATCAAAAGAAGCCTTTTTAGATTGTTCAATTGTTAATTGATCTGAAAAACTAATCTCTTGAAAAATAGTAATAATATTATGGAAGTCGTCTGTTCGCCTATTAAGAACATGTAGCCCTAAATTTATTTTTGCGCAAGATTCAACTTTCATGATTTAGGGTAATAATCGCTTCACAGCCCCAACCGCTTGACATGTCTAAGAATTTTAAACCATTGGTGGTGGTTGCTTTGATTGAAATAACGCTCTCTTTAATCCCCATTCCATTTGCCAAAGCAGTTTTGATTTCTTTTTTATGAGGAGAAATTTTTGGAGAATTCAAAACAATAGAAATATCAATTCTTCCTATTGTTGTATTGCTTGGTATTTTTTTTATAGTCTTTTTTAACAGCTCAATGCTAGAAATATTTAGATATTCTGGAGTATTGGGGAAATGTTCTCCTATATCCCCCAAGTTAAGCGCTCCCAATAAAGCATCGGTCACTGCATGTGTTAATACATCGCCATCTGAGTGAGCATCTGATGAAAAATCGCACTTCACTTTATGGCCACCTATTATCAACCCTTGTCCCTTTATAAGAGAGTGAAAATCAATTCCTATACCTGTTGTGCTGTGGCCTAATAAATTATTTTGAACAAGATCTAGGTCTTCTTTTTCTGTTATTTTTATATTTTCTGTTTTGTTGTGAAGAACCTGAATTTTGTAACCAAGGTGCTCCATTAAGCTGGCTTCATCGGTAAAAGCGTTTCTATCATTTTTATTAATTTTTTTATAACAGGATTTTAGTTTTTTCAAATTGAATGCTTGAGGAGTTTCAGCTAACCACAGATTAGTTCTGTCAATTGTGAAAGAAACAAGATTTTCATTTACTTTCTTTAGTGTATCTGATACGGGATGAGCTAGTATGGCTCCATCGCTTTCTTTGCAGGCATTGACTACGTTTAAAATATTTTTACTTTCAATTAACGGCCTGACAGCGTCATGTATTACAACTATATCTATATTCTCTTTTATTTTCTTTATGGCATTATAAACTGAGTCTGATCTAGTTTTTCCGCCTTCACAAAGTATGACTGACTTACTTGAATGTATATTAGATAGGTCTTTGGTAATTTTTGGAAACAAGTCTTTTGGAATCACTAAATAAATAATATCAATAGTGTCGGAGTTATTAAAAACATCTACACTATATTGATAGATTGGTTTATTGTTTAATGTGGTGGTTTGTTTGTAGCCTCCGAAACGACTGCCCTTCCCACCGGCAACTATTACTCCAGCATTCATAATATTTTAGGTAATTAACATTGCATCACCATAGCTTAAAAACCTATAGTTTTTCTGTTTTGCAACCTTATAAGCTTCTTTGACAAATTTATATCCCGCAAAAGCAGATGTAAGCATTAATAGTGTGCTTTCTGGTTGATGAAAGCTGGTAATTAACCCATCAACAATTTTGAAGTCATGTGGTGGATGAATAAATTTATTGGTCCAGCCTTTCTTTGGTGAAATTTGAAATCCTGACACATTGACAGTTTCTAAAGCTCTTACAGTAGATGTTCCTACCGCAAAAATTCTTCTTCTTTTTCTTTTAGCTTCATTGATTGCCAGTGCAGTTTCTGGGCTCACCTCAAAATATTCGGAATCCATATGGTGCCTGTTTAGATCTTCTACTTGTACTGGCTTAAAAGTACCAAGTCCTATATGAAGGGTAATAGCATAAATTCTCACACCTTTTTTCTTAAGAGCTTTAATTAGTTCTGGCGTAAAATGTAATCCAGCAATGGGCGCTGCAACAGCGCCTCTTTTTTCTGCATAAACAGTTTGGTATCTTTCTGTGTCTTTCTTGGTAACTGGCCTCTTAATGTATGGTGGTAAAGGTGGGTTGCCAATTTTATTTAAAATATTATCAAAATTTTGCTTTCCGAATTCAAACCTTACCACCCTGCCTCCAGATACAGTGTTATCAATAACGTCGCAAAATAAATCTTTCGATAAAATAAGCTTGTTCCCAATTCTTACTTTTCTTGCTGGCTTAACTAATACCTCCCATAGCCTATCACCTAATTCTCTTAATAAAAAAATCTCCACCTTTGCATCTGTTCTGTCTTTTGTGGCGTATAGTTTAGCGGGGAATACTTTAGTATCGTTCATGATTAATAAATCATTTTTTTGAAAATGGTCGATAATTTTGGAAAATTTGCTGTGTTTAATAGATCGATTTTCTCTATTTAAAACCATCATTTTTGCATTATCTCTTTTTGGTTTTGGTTTTTGTGCAATAAATTTTTTAGGTAACTGGTAACGGAAATCAGTGAGCTTATATTTTTTCTTCTTTTCAATCATTAAACTAATTCTCCTTTTTATTTTTTTTTGATATACCAAATAATTGATATGTTTTATCTGTAGCTTTTCTTCCTCTTGAGGTCCTTTCAATAAAACCTTCTTTAATTAAATAAGGCTCATAGACGTCTTCAATGGTTTGTATGTCTTCATTAACAGATATTGCTAATGATTTTCCCCCTGTTGGGCCTCCGTTAAATTTGGTGATAAGATTCTTTAAAATCTTTCTGTCCATTTCTTCTAGTCCATTTTTATCAATACCAATTCTATCCAAGGAGCTCATTGCAGCTTCTATATTAATCTTTTTAAGTTTTTTTACTTGTGCAAAATCTCTTACCCTCTTTAGAACTCTATTAGCAATTCTTGGTGTTCCTCTAGATCTTCGAGCAATCTCATATAAAGCATCTTCTTCTACTTCAACGTTTAAAATATGTGCGGTGCGTTCTAAAATTTTAAACAAATCGTCTATATTATAAAAATCAACACGAAAAATGGCGCCGAACCTGTCTCTCATTGGTGTTGAAATATTGCCTAGTCTAGTCGTTGCACCAACCAAAGTAAATGGCTCTAGATCTATTCTTACAGTCCTAGCGTTGGGACCAGAATCAATTAGAATATCAATTTTATAATCTTCCATCGCAGAGTACAGGTATTCTTCAACTGATGTATTCATCCTGTGAATTTCATCTATAAATAATACGTCCCCGCTTTGTAAATTAGTTAACATGCCCGACAAGTCTCCTGGGATTGAAATCACTGGACCTGAAGACCCATAAAACCCCTGACTTAACTCTGCTGCAATAATGTTTGATAATGTTGTCTTGCCTAGCCCCGGAGGACCATAAAGCAAAATATGATCTAAGGCTTCTTCTCTTTCTTTGGCTGCTAAAATATAAGTTTTTAAGGAGTGAACTAGCGCTTCTTGACCTACAAATTCATCAAATAGAGCTGGTCTAATCTGTTTATCAAAATTGCGCTCTTCGTTTGACGAAATAACTATTTTTTCTTCGCTGTCCACTATACAATAAGATAATTAGAGAAACATGGTTATCCAAAAATTTATTTTAATACTTTTTTTAGAAATTTTCCTGTAAGGGATTTTTTATTTTTGGCGATTTCTAATGTTGTTCCTTCTGCTACAATATTACCGCCCCCTTCTCCGCCTTCTGGGCCTAAATCAATAATCCAATCTGCGCACTTAACAACATCCA
>DASCOP010000006.1:0-22289 GCA_036012065.1 Fidelibacterota bacterium | reverse complement strand
CATAATAATAAAATTCCTGATTGGCTTTTAAGTCATTTACCTTACAATCATTATAATATTAAGGTAGGTACAAAGAATATGCATGTTATGGAAAAGGGAGCTGGAAGACCTATTGTTCTTATTCATGGCAATCCTATGTGGGGATATCTCTATAAAAAAGTATTAGATCAGCTTGATGATGTTTCAGCTAGATTGATTGTTCCAGACTTGATTGGATTTGGATTTTCTGATAAAGTCAAAATAAATGAACACTCTTTAGAAGCACATACAGAATGGATGGCTAGCTTCTTTAGAACAATTAAAGAAGATTCTGTTGGTCTAGTAGTTCATGATTGGGGTGGAATGATTGGTGTTGCTGGCGCAATAAGAGCTGGTAAGAAGATTGATGGATTAATAGTAATGAATACTGCTATAACAGCGCCCAAAGATGGATTCAAGCCAACATGGTTTCACCAGCTTTCTCAGACTCCCATTGTGAGTGACATACTATTTAGAATTTTTAATTTTCCACAATCTTATTTAAACATGTTTGAAGGTATTCCTAATTCTTATTCTCAATTAGATTTGAGAAGCTATAAATATCCATTAAAGAAGTTAAAGCACAATGTAGGTCCCTTAGCTTTAGCTCGGATGGTTCCCAATAATATGTCACATCCAAGCGTTCCTATAGAAAAAGAAGTAGAAGAATTTTTACAGTCATACAAAGGACCAACTGAAATTGTTTGGGGAATGAATGATTCGGTAATGTGGAAATTGAGAAGACGAACTGCAAGGCTATTACCACAAGCAAAAGTTGTTAAGACAGATGCAGGTCATTTTGTCCAACAAGAAACACCCGAAAAAGTGGTAGAATCTATGAGAAAAGTTTTTAAATTCACTAGCAAGTAACTAAGCAATCATTAAAAGAATTATATGAAAGAAAAAATGCTAAATCATAGCTTTAGTTTAGATGATAAATACACTCTATTCGAAGGAAGAATTGTCCTTTCAGGTATACAGGCATTAATAAGGCTACTACTTGATCAACATAGGGCAGATCTTATTAAGGGTCTTAATACAGGAACCTTGGTATCTGGGTATCGTGGATCTCCTGTCGGGACGTTAGATATAGACCTTGTAAAAAACAAAAAACTTTTAGATGAGCATAATGTCAAGTTTATCTCTGGTGTTAATGAAGACTTAGGGGCCACCTTGATTTATGGAAGTCAGATGGCTGGAATGGTCTCAAACGTCAAGTATGATGGTGTTTTAGGCATGTGGTATGGAAAAGCTCCTGGCGTTGATAGGTCTGGAGATATATTTAGACATGCCAACTTCTTAGGAGTGGGTGAGAATGGTGGAGTGCTTGCAGTAGCAGGCGATGACCCATCTTGTAAATCTTCCACACTACCTTCACAATCTGAACCAGCATTATTTGATGCGATGATGCCAATATTCTACCCTGGAAACATACAAGAAATTCTTGATTTAGGTCGTTATGCTTATGAAATGTCCAGATACTCGGGTCTATGGTCTGGTTTTAAGATTGTAACAGACCTCGCTGATGCATTTAGTAGTGTATTTGTAGATCCACAACGAATCAATATTAATATTCCTGATTTTATATACAATGGAAAGCCATGGAAGCACACACAAAATGCTAAATTAGTAGGAAATTACAGCCTTCCAACAGAGAAAGAAATTCACTTAGGTCGTATAACAGCAGCTAAGCATTTTCTAGCTAGCAATAACATTAATAAAATTACTGTTCAAGGCAATGAAGATAGCTTTGGCATTATAACAGCTGGGAAAACATACTATGATGTCATTGAAGCATTTGAGTCTTTGGGATGGAATAATGAATATCTCAATAAGCTTGGTATACGCATTCTAAAGCTTGGAGCAACATATCCTGTTGACTCTCCAATGATTAATAAATTTTCTAATGGATTAGATGAAATTTTTGTTATTGAAGAAAAACGATCATTTATTGAAATGTTGATTAAAGAGGAGATGTATAATTATTCTAATAAACCTACGATTGTTGGAAAATATGATGAAGATAATAAACATCTTATTCCTAGTTATGGAGAATTGACAGCTGATCATCTAGCAAAAATACTTTTTGATAGATATTCAAAGAGAATGAATATTGAATCGACAAATACTAAGATTAATATTCTGAATGAGATTGATAACAGAGTATATGCACAATCGTTTTTAGCACGATCTATGTATTATTGTTCAGGATGTCCTCATAATACTTCTACTTTGAAATTACCGGAAGGTGATATGGCTTTCGGAGGGATTGGATGTCACTTAATGGCAATGTTTGTTGATGATGGTAAAGCATTTGGAACAACTCAAATGGGCGGAGAGGGAGCTCAATGGATAGGAATGGAACCATTTGTTGAAAAAGAGCATATGTTCCAAAATATCGGAGATGGAACCTTTTTCCATTCAGGTTCTCTAGCATTGAGACAAGCTATAGCATCTGATTCACATATCACTTATAAAATTCTATATAATCGTGCAGTAGCAATGACAGGAGCACAAGATCCTGATGGAGGTTTAGATTTACCTGAGCTAACAAAATATCTCAAATCTCAAGGAGTAAAGAAAGTAATTATTACCACAGATGATCCATCTGCATACGATTCTATTAAAAAATCTCGATGGGAAAAAGATATTGAAATTATGGATAGGAATGATATTGTTGATGCGCAGAAAAAATTAAGATCAGTAAAAGGTGTTACAGTGTTAATTCATGATCAGTCTTGTGCAGCTAATTTACGCAGATTACGTAAAAGAGGTCTTGTGCATGAGCCAAAACAGAGAATATTTATTAATGAAGCTGTTTGTGAAGGTTGTGGAGACTGTGGTGTTAAATCAAATTGCCTAAGTGTTCAACCTATTAAGACAGAATACGGCAGAAAAACACAAATTGATCAACCTTCGTGCAATAAGGACTACTCATGTGTAGAAGGAGATTGTCCTTCATTTATCAGAGTTGTTCCTTCAGAAAAAGGCGATAAAAGAGTATTGCCTGAGGTGAATATTAACTCCAATAAGATTCCTAAACCAAAAAAGGCCAATTCAAAAATTGAAAACATCTTTATGATGGGAATTGGAGGAACAGGAGTGGTAACGGTAAATCAGATTATTTCTACTGCGGCTTTCTTAGAAAATAAAAAAGTAATTGCATTAGATCAGACAGGATTAAGTCAAAAGGGTGGATCTGTCGTATCTCATTTAAAGATTTTAGAGCAAGATAATCCAGATTTATCAAGCAGAGTTGCTAACGGAGAATCAGATGCATATCTAGTATTTGATTTGTTGACAGGCGCTAATCCTAAACATATGGAAAAATTGTATTCAGGTCGTTCAACATCTATTATCTCTACTTCGGAAATTCCAACGGGAGACATGGTAAGATCTACAAAATCAGAATATCCAGAATCAGAGCATATGATTAAGCTTATTAAGCAGTTTTCGAAGAACCATTTCTTGCTAAATGCCACAGAAATATCTGAGCATTTTTTTGGTAGTAATATGCAGGCTAATTTTATTGTAATTGGTGCCGGATATCAATCCGGAGCTATTCCGATTGATGCAAGCTCAATAGAGGAAGCAATCAATATTAATGGAGTTGCAGTTAAAAGCAATACGGATGCATTTAATATTGGGCGAATGCTTGTTGCAGACCCGTCGTGGATACAATCAATTGATTTATATAGGACAGGAGATTTAAAACCAAAGCCTATTATTAGTAAGGAAGCAAAGAAAATAATTGATGGAATCAAACCTGATGAAGATTTACGTCATATCTTGGAATATCGTGTTCCAGAGTTGATTGATTATCAGAATGTAAAATATGCAGAAGAATATGCTACATTTATAAAGAAGATTTATAAGATAGAAAAGAAGGAGCATTCTGCATCAATTCTTTCTCAAAATGTTGCAAAATATCTTTTTAAGTTGATGGCTACAAAAGATGAGTATGAAGTTGCAAGACTCTCATTAAAAGCAGAGTTAGATGTGGCGATAAACCAAGAATTTGGTTCATCAGCAAAGGTACATTATATGCTCCATCCTCCATTTTTAAAAGCACTAACAAATATTCCATTATTAAATAGAATACCTGGAGTAAAATCTAAAATAGCATTAGGATCATGGTTTAGACCATTTTATATGTTGCTAAAAAATTTAAAGTTTGTTCGTGGAACTAAATTTGATTTTATGGCACTCTTTAGTAGTGATGTTCGTGATGCAGATAAAGCAATTTTAGAGCACTATAAAAGTAATATATTAGATAATCTTTCCAATATAGGTAATGGGATGTATGAAAAGTTGATAGATTTTTCTGTATTACCTGATCATGTTAGAGGATATGAGCATGTAAGGCTAGATAGCATGAAAACTTATTATCAGAAGTTTGATGATATTTTTAAGTCTTAGTTTTTTATTTCAACTTTATAGAATAGCCAGTATATTTATTCCAATTAAATTTATATATATATAAGGACATCTTACTTATGAACAAAAAAATATTATTTTTTCTATTATCATTTAGTTTTCTAACTGCACAACAAGTTGACAATCGTGATCAATGGATACGATGTGCATCAGATGAGTTAGAAGCAGAGCTACAGTTAATTAATCCTGAATTTATTGCAGAGCGTGATCTTTATATCGAGCGTGGACAACAAATGCTTAAAGATAATCCTCAATGGCGTACAGATGCTAATAGTCAAAATACTATTTATATCCCGGTTATATTCCATGTTCTTTATAATTCAAGTTCAGACAATATTTCAGCAGCACTAGTTGGTGCAAATTTTGATCAAATTAATATAGACTTTCAAAATCAAAATCCTGATGGAGATGAAATTCCATCTTCTCCAAATCCAAGTAATGCACCCTATTCTCCTGGTGTAGATTATAGTCACCAAGCTGCAAGAGGTACGCATCAAATTAAATTTGTAGGAGCTCAAGGAGAGTTAACTGGCGATTCTCTTGTTGAGGATATAACAATTCGTAGATATCAAATTAGCCAATCAACAGTAAGTGGTGTAAGTGAAGCTAGTAGTTTAGCTAGCTCAAATAGTTGTGGTAATTGTCCAGATAATGGATACCAAGATGGATTTTTAAATGTTTATATTGCGCCTTTAACGGGCGGTCTTTTGGGTCAGGCCTATTTAGGATATCCTGAGTCAGTAGTATTGGGCGGTTCAGTAGGTTCTGTTGAAAATCCTGGCACTACTGGCGGTTATAATAGAGGAAGAACGTTAACACATGAATTAGGTCATAATTTTACTTATAACCACGTATTTAATGCTAATACTTGTGGGACACAATACTGGAATGATATACCACCACAAACAGTAAATAATCGTTCTGCTGAAATTTATGAGTGGCCATCAGGTAGTGGTAATTTCTACGGTAGAAATAGTGAAGATAGCTGTATTGCTACCAGCGGTAAGGGCGATCAGTTTATGAACTACATGGATTATGTGTATGATGATCAGATGCGTATGTTCTCTGATGAGCAAGCGCTTGAAGGTTACTCATGGGCAGCTGGAAGAAGTTGGGAGCAAGTTGCTAATGGAGTTAATGTTACATTGACTTCCAATGTATCGTATGCCACCACAAATGATGGATTTGATGTCACTGTAACATTTGGTGAAGCAATGACTGGATTTACAGAAAGTGATCTAATTGTTTCAAATGGTTCTATAACAAACTTTAATGGAGGAGATGGCATAACATTTACTTTTGAAGTCACTGCAGCAAGTGACGGAGAAGTTACAGTAGATATTGCTGAAAATTCATGCATTGGAGCGACAACGGGTTATGCTAATTTTGCATCAAATACCATTTCAGTTATTGTAGATAGAGTAGGACCAGTTGCGGGATCACTATCGATTACAAATTTAGCAGATAGTCAATACATAACACACAATCCTAATGTTTCAGTATCTTTAAGTGACTTTTATGATGCTACAAGTGGAGTTGCTTTGTATTATGTTTCTGTAGGTACATCAATTGGCGGAGAAGATGTGTTAGCATATACGCCTTATAGCGGAGAACAGTTTAACTTAAATGCACTTTCTTTAAGTGATTATCAACAATATTTTGTAAGTGTATATGGACAAGACTTAGTAGGGCTTAACTCTGCCACTATATCTTCTTCATTCTATTATTTTGGAACATTGTTGGGAGATTTCAACAATGACTGGATAATTGATTTTGCAGACTATACTGCATTCATGGCTGCTTATCCAGGTGTAGATATTGCACCGGTGACAGGTAGTGCACCATATTTCTTCCCTAATTTCGATGGAGTATCTGATGTACAGGATTTAGCAATGTTTGAATCTATGTGGAATTGGTCTGTTGGTGTGAATGGTAGAACTGTTCCAAATTATACAGTACGAGGTAAAGAACCATTCTTACGTGTTTTGAATAACCAACTTATTGTGAAGTTTTCAGGAGAGACAGAAACAGCGCAGGTTTATTTTGATTATGATCCAGAAAAATATAATGTGGATTTACTGCCTAGTCTTGCAACAAATCAATTGATTTTAAGTAACAATGATCAAGAAAATGGAGTCATGCAGGTAGAATTGGGAGAATATGGATCTAATGAAGATCAAACAGAATTATATTTTAGTTTTGAAAACCTAACAGATGCTTATGAGTTCTTAAAAATAAGCTATTCAGCTTACGATCAATACAATCAAGTTGTTTCTGAAGGATACAATTTATTGCAAACTGCACCATCAACATATCGTTTGTCTCAAAGTTATCCAAATCCATTTACGAGCGGTGGTACTACGATTGATTTTGATATGCCTGCAACCGAACGTATTACAATGGTCATTATTGACATTCGCGGAAGGGTGGTACGTACTTTGATTGACAATGAAGAACGTTTTGGATATCAATCCGTACAATGGGATGCAAAGAATGATGATGGAGACGATGTTAGTAGCGGAGTATATTTCTATCAGATTCGCTCTAGCAACTTTAATGCAGTGGGCAAGTTAGTACTTGTTAAATAATATATTAATTAACTATATAAAATTATGTTAGAATCCAAGCCTACTCTACATGATGTGCAATCTGCACAATCGCTAACGTCTTCTATTGTTCGTAAAACACCTATTGTCACTTCAGAATACTTTAATGAACTGTTAGGGATGGAGCTATTTTTTAAATGTGAAAACTTTCAAAAGACTGGATCTTTTAAAATAAGAGGCGCATCAAATGCTATTTTCTCTTTGAGTGAAAAAGAAGCTGCTCAAGGCGTGGCATGTCAGTCATCAGGGAATCATGGAGGCGCTATAGCATGCGCTGCAGACCTTAAAGGGGTGCATGCAGACATTGTTATGGCTAAGAGTGTATCCAAGGCTAAAATTCATAATGTGAATACCTATAATGGGAATATGATATTTTGTGACCATATGTCAGATCGAGATGCCTTATTTGCTAAGACAGTAGAAGAGAATAATCGTATCTCCATTCATCCATATGATAATTATGCTGTCATGGCAGGACAAGGCACTATTGGGCTTGAAATTGTAGACCAAGTACCAGAATTTGACTCTGTAGTAGTTCCAATTGGAGGCGGTGGATTGATTAGCGGTATATCTATTGCTTTAAAAGGCTTAAATCACGCAGCAAAGATTATTGGCTGTGAGCCAGAAAGTGTTGATGATACACACCAAATGTATACTGCAAACAAGCGTATTGAGATGAAACACAGAGAATCTGTTGCAGATGGATTAATGGGGATTGTTGGGCATTTAACTCTTCCAATTATTCAAGAAAATGTGGATGATATTGTATTAGCATCAGAAGAGGAGATTATAGATACGACTCGATTGATTTGGGAACGTATGAAAATCATTGTGGAGCCTTCATGCGCATTAACGCTTGCCAGCATTATGGTTAATAAAGAAAAGTTTGTAGGACAGAAGATTGTTCTAATTCTTACAGGAGGTAATGTTGATCTTGTATCATTGCCTTGGCAGAAAGTCGGAAAAGAATAATTATTATTTCATAAGTATTAGGCATAAAAAAAGCCCTCAAAAATGAGGGCTTTTTTTATATTCAACTGAAACTGTCTCTTATAGATCATATCCAATAGTTAACTTGGCAAATCTACCCATTTCAGGGCCTAAGTAAGTTTCTTTGTGTACAACATCAGTGATGTTGTCAATTGATACTCCAACTGACATTCCAGGTAATGCGTCAACACTCCATTTACCATTTACACCAAGAGTGTAAAATGATGCGATTTCTCCAGAAGTGCTAGCAAACCCAGTAGCAGTATATGAATCTTGGTAACGCAATGACATACCGTATGATGAACCTTCGGTTGCAAATTGCATTCCAGCACCTAGTTTAAATTCAGGTGTATTCATATTTACTTCATTTACACGTCCGCTAATATCTACAGCTTCTAATGAGCTGTCACTTAGCAATGACACATTCATGTAGAAATTCCATTCATTAGTTGGGAAATAGTTTAGAGTTGCTTCTAGACCATTTAAGTTAAGATCTTCAGTCAACTGTTTATATCCAATAATGATATTTCCACCATAAGGTGATTGCTCAGGAGCAATTGAACCCATTGGTAATTGTGCAACTTGACCTGCAATTAATGCAGCAAGTTCGTCAGCACCACCATAAGCTCCGTTTGCGTCAAGTGCACTAACAAAGTTTGTTAGGTTGTCATTACCATACATTTGAGTAAGTAATGCTGCAACATAACTTCCACCGTCAGCAGCCATAATGGTATAACCACTAATTTGCTGTAGGCCTGTTACGTAATCAGAGATAGCTAGATTATAGACATCTACTGCTAGAGTCATGTTATCAGCTACCTGACCTTTATATCCAAACTCTGTTTGAGCCCAAGTAGTTTCCTTAATTACTGGGTAATTAGTGAACTCTACGTCTGGGTCAGTAACACTTAGACTACCGTTAAGCACAAGATTAGCAATACTTGGTATTGCTGTTCCCATTAGTGCCATAAAGTCGTTTGCTGCTATACCTGTTTGCTGCGCACCGTATGCTGCTGCAGAACCATCTGCTACAACTCCCGCTGCTGCTGCCGCTGCTGCCGCTGCAGCTGTTGCTGCGTCAGCACCAAGACTGATATAGTAGTTATAGGTTCCTGTATATGTAGCATTTACATAGCCTTCAGCTACTGCTGCACCGAAACCTGCCATCCATGCTGCACCCTCAGCAGATTGTAATACTCCGCCACCAATAACTGGAGCGAATACTGACCACATAGCACCATTTACAGTAGGATCACTTAGGCTGTAATTAGTATTTATGTCTAATCCTAACATTGGAGACCAGTTTGTACGGAAAGTAAGATTTCCGTTTGCGTCTCTGTTATAGGTCCAACCAGTTGTTGTTGATCCCATAGCTTTTGCTTGGAAGTCAGGTTGGAAAGGTAATCCTCCGAATGCTGGATTGGTAAAATCGATACCATTAGCACCATATACTAAGTTAGTTCCTAGTACTGCAATATCAAGGTTCTTAGTAAAGTTACCAGGTAAGTCAATATTTTCACCATAAGTAAGACGGAAATTTCCTCTTACATGATCAGGTGACCATACTAACGCTAATTTTGGAGCAAACACATAGTCTGTTCCGATATCTTTTAAATAATTGTTACTATCTGTTCTTCCAGTACCAACAAATTTAACTCCGTTGTCCCACTCTTTCTCATAAGAGAAGTATAGTCCAACATTGTCAAAGTCATCGATATCTTCATTCTTACCGTTAATGGTTCCTTTTGTATCAGGACTACGTGACAAGAAGTCTCCACCCCATACAAGAGATTTACCATCACCTAAATCAGAAGAATGTTGCAATTGGAATGCAACGTTTGATGATTCATCATACACAATATTACCTGTTGATAAATTGAATGTAGTTTTTTGATCATTAACGTTTGTAAACAGATTTAAAAATAGATTTCCACCAAGCACGTCTTGTCTTAAGTAAGACACTTGAGCTTGGTATAAAGTTGCGCCATCTGCCCACGCTCTACCTACACCAGTATACTCAATCGCAGAAACTTCTGCTGATCTGAAGTTAACTGTTAGGTTAGATTTTAAGTCAGGACGAAACTCCGTTTTCATATTAAGCACAGTACCTTCAGGACTGAAGCCATATGAAGCCTCGTTATAAGACCCAGTTACTGGATCATTATATGGATCATCTTCTCCACCGAATATTACGAATGGATAAGATGGAGTTTGCAGTCCTCTACGAATGTATTCAGGTTCCCAATATTGGTGACCTTCCGCAGTTGCTTCTGCCTGTGTATGAGGCATAGCCGCGTCCCAGTCATTAAATGATCTGTGACTTACACTCAAACGAGTTGCTGCTCTAGCACCCCATTGATGTGAAATACGCGCATATAACTTCATATAATCTCTTTGTCCAACGCTTAGAGAGAATCTATGCCCTTGGTTAAATGGAGATTTTGTAAACATTGAAATTACACCTTGTTGTGTATCAGGACCATACATCGGTGATGCAGGACCACGTACAAGCTCTACTCTTTCAATTTCTGAGTCGTCTGGAGCCATGAATTGAAGTAATTGAGCATTAATTACTGGAGCTCTTGTCCAGCGATTATCAACTACGGCGTGAATTGCACCGGAGAAAATACCATTAAAACCACGTACAGTCATATTAGATGACTCTAAACCGGTTTTCATAGTTTCAATTCCAGCTCTGTTAGCTAAAACATCTACAACTGTAGCAGCGCCTCTGGCTTCTAATTCTTCTCCACCAAAAACTTCCACACTAGCAGGTGCTTCAGTAACTAATTCTTTTTTAAAGGATGCAGATACTACAACTTGATTAAGTCTTATATTACCTTTATCAAGAGTAAAATTCGCATTCGCTGCTTGTCCGCCGCTTACGCTAACTACAACGCTTCCAGATTCATATCCAATATATGAAGCTGTAAGTGTATAGTCACCATCGCTTAACCCTGATATACTAAATGATCCATCGTTATTTGATGAAGCACCCATCTCAGTTCCTTCAACTGCTACATTTGCACCAGCAAGCGCACTGCCGTCAGCACCAGAAACGGTACCAGACACAGTTTGCGCAGTTAGTGTCGCAACAGACAAAAGAAAGACAAACAAGTATTGAAAACTTGATTTGTTAAGTTTCATTCTTTATACCTCTTTTTTATTATCAGTTAGTTATTATAGGCGCAAAACGCCCAATAATTTATCAATCGTTTTCAAGGTAACACATGAATCCAAAAAAACCAAATAAAAAATCCTATCTTTGTTTGTAACTTGTTTGCGATGAAATATGTCAAAATGATACCAATAATGGCTATTTTTAGTCTATTAAGTGCACAAACTACGGAAGAGACTATGGAAAAAAACAAAGAAAAGCTAACTGACATGCAATATTACGTCACACAAGCTTGTGGAACAGAACCTGCATTTGATAATGAATACTGGGACAATAAAGAGCCAGGAATCTATGTCGATATTATCTCTGGTGAGGCCTTATTTGCTTCTATTCATAAATATGACTCTAATTCGGGTTGGCCTTCTTTTTATCAACCAATTGACAAAGAAAGCTTAACATTTAAACAGGATTATGAATTAATTCTTCCTCGAACAGAAGTCAAAGGTAAAGAAAGTGATTCTCATCTAGGTCATGTCTTTAATGACGGACCTAACCCAACAGGACTTCGTTATTGTGTTAATTCAGCCTCTCTTAAATTTGTACCATTGGCTGAGATGAAAAAAGAGGGGTATTCAGAGTATTTATCTCTGTTTAATTAATCAATAAATATGGAAAATCAATCTCGTTTACAGGCATTTCTTTCTAATCCTTCAAGATCATTATGGACAATGGCTGTGCCTATTATTGCTGGGATGATGGTTCAAACCCTTTTTAATGTAGTCGATATTATGTTTATTGCCTGGCTTGGTGCTAAAGAAGTCACAGCTGTAGCATTTGTTAGCCCTCTATTTTTTATTATTATAGGGCTGACGGTAGGACTTGGTGCAGGTGTGACAGCTTCTATTGCACAATTTATAGGGAAAAAAGATAAAAAAAATGCAGATAACTGTGCAGAGCACACCATTTTGCTTGGTATTGGAATTACGTTAACTCTATCTATACTAGGTATTTTTTTTGGAGAAGAACTCTTAGTGTTGTTAGGGGCTTCTGGTGAGATATTAGATATTGCATATACATACTTAAAAGTGCTCTTATATGGTGTAGGATTAGTCGTATTTTCTTTATTCTTTCGTGCTATCCTGGCTGGAGAAGGAGAAACAAAGTTACCTATGATTATTGGTCTTATTGGGACCTTGTTGAATCTTATTTTAGATCCAATATTTATATTTGTTCTTGCTTATGGCGTAAAAGGAGCTGCTTTGGCCACTGTTATTAGTCAAGCAGTTATGCTTACGAGCTATTTATTTATCATCTTTATTAGAAAATCTACTTATATCACTTTTAATATTAGCGATTTTCAGTATACGCCTTCTATTTTAAAGACTATTTTTAAGATTGGTATTCCTTCATCTGCAGCGATGTTGATTATGTCTTTCGGACAAGCTGTCATGAATGCAATCTTAATTAATTATTCTTCAGAGGCTGTTGCAGCATATCAGATAGTATCGAGAATAGATATGCTTCTTTTCATGCCAATATTAGGCATTGGAATTAGCTTAACAACGATGGTAGGAATGTTTTTTGGTGCAAAAGAGTACAAAAAATTAATATGGATTATCAAATATGGTATATCACGAGCAGTATACATTACAACTTTCAGTGTAATTCTGTTGTTCTTATCAGCAGAAATGATCCTTCCTTTGTTTAGCGACAATAAGCAAGTTTTAGACATAGGGGTTACTTATTTGCGTATTATTATTCTAGCATATCCTGCTGTAGGAATCAGTGTTATTTGTTCAAGAATATGCCAAGCATTAGGTGAGGGTATGCCTTTATTAGTAACAACTGTTACTCGTGTATTAATTTTGACTGCACCGCTATCTTATTATTTTTATATCACTGGAAAGCCAATTGAATGGGTTTGGTATGCCCAGGCATTTGCAATTTTAGTTGCTGCTACCGTTTCTTTTTTTTGGATGCGCTTTTATCTAAAAAAGTTTGCTATTGTTTGATTTGATTTCAAATCTTAATTTTCTCAGGTGAAAGTCTTAAAAAATCTCAGCGAAGCCGAGGCATTAGTTGGTCAGGAGCTTGGTCTTAGTAAATGGCAGAGAATAACTCAATTTCAAATATGGGGTTTTGGTCTATTTACAGGAGATCGTCAATGGATTCACATGCGACCTTTAAAAGCAAAACTAGGCTCACCATTCAAAACAACGATTGCACATGGATTTCTCGTTCTATCTTTATTGCCTAAGATACTAGAACGGACCTACTCGGTTGCGTCAGCAAAAATGGGTGTTAATTATGGGCTAAATCGTGTCAGATTTACCGCACCTGTTCCTGTGGGTAGTTATGTAAGGGGTCGTGTGGTATTAAAAGAATTCAAAAAGATAAAAAATGGCGCACAGTTGACAGTTTCAGTGACTGTTGAACTAAAAGGCAGCAAAAAACCTGCATGTGTAGCTGAACAAGTATTTCTTATTTACGAATAAAAAGGAGTAACACAGTTGAGTATATTGCATTTAATACGTCATGGACAAGCATCATTTGGATCAGATGACTATGATAATCTTAGCCCAAAAGGAATTGAACAGTCTGTTGCGCTTGGTCAGGCATTTTCTGAACAAGAATCTAAGTTCGACCATGTTATTGTTGGTCCACACAGAAGACATATCCAAACATTTGAAGGCATTAAGCAAGGATATAAATTTGCAGACCTTCCAGATCCTGTTATTAATGAGAAATTTGCTGAAAATCAATTAATGGAAATTGCACAACATTTTATTCCTCAAATCTTACATAGCAATAAAACTACAAATGAGATTTTTCATGAAATTCCCAAGGAAGAGAGACATGATCAATTTCTAAAGCTTTTTCATATTGTTGCAAAAAAATGGATGAATGAAGAATTAGATTTAAGTGAACATAATTTTGAAGGATTCTCTGTATTTCGTGCTCGTATAGCAAACACTTTAAAGACAATCCAAGATGAGATGATAGATAAGCCTGATATTATGGTTGTGACATCGGGAGGCGCGATTTCAGGCTTTTACGCAGAGGCAACTGGTTGTTCACAAGAAGAGATTATGAAGCTTAATTTTGGCCTTAAGAATGCCTCCATATCAGAATTTGTAGTGACAACTGAAAGATTTACTTTGAAAGCTTTTAATAGTAGTTTAATAGCGCAAGAACTAGAAACATTTATTTAGAGAAAAATATGGCTATACCAGACAAAGATTTTCAAGATATTAAAAAGAAAATAACAAACTTCGTTGAAGAAGAATTGGCTTCTAATGAAAAACAATTTCAGGCTAAGCACACATTTGCAGATCATTTACCTTATCTCGAGGAAAAAAGAAATGAAGTGAGAGAAATGGGTTTATTTTCTCCTCAAATACCTAAAGAGTATGGTGGTTTAGGTTTAAGCTTACATCAGCTAGGGCAAATCTATGAAATTCTAGGAAATACTTTTTATGGCTTATACGTTTTTAATTGTCAAGCGCCAGATGCAGGAAATATGGAAATCCTAATGGACTATGGGACAGACTATCAAAAAGAAACATTTTTACAACCTCTTATTGATGGAAAAATTAGAAGTTGTTTTTCTATGACAGAGCCGGAATTTGCAGGCTCTAATCCTTTGATGATGGGTACAACTGCTAAGAAAGAAGGGTCTAATTATGTAATTAATGGACACAAATGGTTTACATCATCTGCAGAAGGAGCAAGTTTTGCAATCGCAATGGTTATGACAGATTCAGATAATCCTAATCCATATCTTCGAGCAAGTCAGATTATTGTTCCAACAGATACAGAAGGATTTAATTTTATTAGAAATATTTCTGTAATGGGCGATGAAGGAGATGGGTGGAATGCTCATGCTGAGATTCGTTATGAAAACTGTACAGTTCCTGAAGAGAATCTATTGGGTGGACCAGGTACAGGATTTAAAATTGCACAAGACAGACTAGGGCCTGGAAGAATTCACCATTGCATGCGTTGGATAGGCGAGTGTGAGCGTGCATTTGATATGATGTGTGAAAGAGCAGTAAGTCGTGAAATAGCACCAGGAAAGTCACTAGCTACTAAACAAACTATTCAGAATTGGATTGCTGATTCTCGTGCGGAGATTAATGCTTCTCGATTGATGGTATTGGATGCGGCAAACAAGATTGATACAGAAGGCGTTGAGGCAGCTAAAGTTGAGATTTCAACTATAAAGTTTTTTGTAGCTCAAGTATTACAAAATGTATTGGATCGTGCGGTTCAGGTGCATGGAGCACTTGGAATGACCGACGATATCTTGTTGGCGTCATTATTTAGACATGAAAGAGCTGCAAGAATTTATGATGGAGCAGATGAAGTACATAGGTCTAGGGTAGCGAGAGAGATTCTAAAGAAATACTCAAAATAAATATGACTAAGGTAAATCTTAGAATCCCATTAAAACTGAAGCTATATCTATTTTTATCTAAATTTTTTAAAAAAAAGAATCATGTCTCTTTCTCTGTTGATGAACCAGAAGAAATTCGTGACGGCGAAAACCTTCCTTTAGATACTCTGAAAGAATATTTGAATTCTCATAATTTTAATACTAAACATTTGTCTGTTAAACAATTTCCAAGCGGTTATTCTAATCTGACTTATTTTTTAAAGACAGATACAAAAGAATATGTATTAAGAAGACCTCCTTTTGGGGCCGATAGCTTAAAAGGCGGACATGATATGTATCGAGAATATAGAGTCTTAAGCAAGTTAAAGACTGAATTTAAGAAAGTACCAGGTGTTCATCTCTACACAGAAGATAAATCTATTATTGGAGCACCATTTTATATTATGGATTGTGTAAAAGGATATATTTTAAGACCCAATCTGTTACAAGAAAATGCACCAGATGCTGATACCATATCAAAAATTGCAGATTCACTTATTGATACATTAGTTAGCTTACATAAAGTAGATATAGATAAAAGTAACTTAAATGATTTTGGGAAGATAGATGGTTACGTATCAAGACAGGTTTCAGGATGGACAGAACGATATTTTCATGCAAAAACAGATGAGATCCCAGAAATGGAGTTTGTTGCAAAATGGTTAGATGAGAATCAACCTAAAGAATCAGGAAAAGCTATTATCCATAACGATTTTAAATATGATAATGCTGTGCTAGATATAAATAATCCAACCAAAGTAATTTCAGTTTTAGATTGGGAAATGTCCACTCTGGGTGATCCTTTAATGGATTTAGGAACTACGTTAGGTTATTGGGTAGATAGAAATGATGCAGACGAGTTAAAGTTATTTCAGCTAAGCCCTACAACATTAAATGGCAATCCATGCAGGCAGGATATTCTGACTATGTATGAGAAGAAGTCAGGTAAGTCTATCGATAATCCAGTGTTTTACTATACATTTGGTTTGTTCAAGATAGCAATTATTGCTCAGCAGATTTATTATAGATATCACAAGGGATATACTAAGGATAAAAGGTTTAGTATGTTAAATATTGCTGTAAATTCTCTTGCAATTATGGCGAATCAAGCAATCATTAAAAACAGAGTAAGTGATTTATTTGAATAGATGAATAAAGAATTTACTGAGATATATAATTTTATTGATAGTGAGATGAGCTCAGCTGTTTCTGACTATAAAAATCCATTCCATCTATTTGTTATTGGAAATTCATCAGAAAATATTCCACATATAAGAACAGTAGTCTTGAGGCATTTTTCTATATCAAAGCAAATTCTTGAGTTTCATTCAGATATTAGGAGCCCTAAGATCAGTGAATTAAACACAAACCCTAATTTTTCTGCATTATTCTACAATCCAGATAAAAAAGTACAATTACGTTTTTCTGGAATAGTTCAGATATTACATAAAGATACATCTACAAAGAAAAGATGGAAAGGGATATCTAACTCTTCTCGTAGATGTTATCTAGGACCATATGATCCTTCTAGCGTTATAAAGGAGAATCATCCTAATATCCCGGATGCATTTCGATTTGGGGATCCAAAGATAGAAGAAACAGAAGAAGGTTTTGAAAATTTTGTTATTGTTCGATGCCAATTTTCTTCCATTGACTATCTGAGTTTGAAATATAGTGGACATTCAAGATGTAGATTTGATTTTCAAGGAAAAAGTGTTTCAGTTTGCTGGTTAGCACCTTAAATTGGTTTAAATGCGCTAAAAGATAGGCGTAAAAATAGAAATTTTTTATGGATATAGGAATTAGTCAGGCAATTGTAATTACAGTATGTATCTTATTTTCTACCAACTTAATAGGATATATCTACACAGCTTTAATTCTTCATACCGATCTTATAAATGACTATCGAATACAACCCAAAGAATATTTTGCTAGACGTTTTTATAGTAGATTTCCGTTAATTCTTTTTAATATTTTTATATTACTATCTGTCGGAGCAATTGGAGTATACTTATTCTACGATATATTAGATTTTTCTAGACCAACTATTGGATTATTTCTATTTCAACTAGCTCTTATTTTCTTGATAGATGATTTATATTTTTATCTATATCATGCAGCATTGCATACAAAATTTTTGTATAAAAAAATCCATATAACCCATCACCGATCTACAATGCCTATTCCAATGGAATATATTTTTACTCATCCTCTTGAATGGCTTTTCGGAGCTATAGGTCCTTTTATTGGATTGGCAGTGATTGCAATATTTTTTCCTGAGATAAATGCGTATGCATTATGGGCTATGATGGCCTTAAGAAATTTACATGAATTAGATATTCATTCTGGCATAAGATCTTCAAAAATTGTATCTGCTATCCCTTTTTATGGCACCACAGAACACCACGACCTTCATCATTCAAGAAATCAAGGAAATTATGCTTCAACATTCACCATTTGGGATAAAGTTTTTGGTACAGAGATTAAGAAATCATGAGAGTGACAATTATCTTAATGATAGTTTTTGTTGTTCTTGGAACATTCTTTAATTTTCTTACAATAAAACGATATATAAGGAAGAAGAATGATTAAATATTTATTTTCAATTTTTATAGTTATTTTTTCGATAACTATGTGTAGTAAGAATAATATAGATGTAGTATCAATGGAAGAATTTCAGTCGAACATTCTCGATAGCAATACAGTTGTATTAGATGTGAGAACAGAGGAAGAATTCCATGGACCTTTAGGGCATATTGACGGAGCAATTCTAATTCCTATTGACGAGTTATCTGCAAGAATGAGTGAACTCAATGAAGTAAAAAGTAAAGATATATATGTTGTTTGCCGTAGTGGAAATAGATCTAATTTTGGCAAAGATATCTTAAGAGAGAACAACTTTAATGCTATTAATGTTGATGGTGGAATGCTAGCTTGGAAGCCGCTAGATAATGAATAATAAAGAAGAATTAATCACAAGATATAGAAAATCATTTATAACAATTATGATTATTTTGCTGATTTTACTTATACCATTTTTTTTCTATGCAAATTAAACAAAAATACCCAATCGATTTTACCAAAAGCATTACTTGGCTAGTAGTACTTGGGCTAATTTATTATTTCAATCAATTAGGTAATATTACTGCGTGGATTTACCTATGTTTGCATGGATCCTATGGGATTATGTGGGTGATGAAAAGTAGTATTTTTCCAGATAAAAATTGGGAAAGAAAAGCTGGTATACCATATACATTATTTATTCTTTTTGGTCTTATGTTGTACTGGGCTCCTGCTTTAATTATTACTATGAACGGTCATGAAGCATCATTAAATATTATCATAAGCGCAATTATCTTATTTTCATTTGGTGTATTCTATCATTTTACATCAGATATGCAGAAGTATATTTATTTAAAACATAATTCAGGTTTAATTACTGATGGATTATGGGAGCAGTGTAGACATCCTAATTATTTTGGTGAATTACTTATTTATTCTAGCTTTTTGTTATTGACCATTGAAACACATTTATGGTGGGTTCCAATATTAATCTTAAGCATTTTTATTATCGGTGTTTGGATTCCTGGAATGATGAGAATTGATAAGTCATTATCTCGTTTCGATCAGCACGAATCCTACAAAAAGAAAACAGCTTTTATTATTCCTTATATCTTATAATGAAATCAAAGTTTGTCATATACTATGATGGGTTCTGCATCTTATGTTCTAAGGCAATGGATTTTTCTTTATCGCACGATCATAGTAAAAGTATTTACTATAGTCCTATACAATCTGACTATGCTAAACGAACCTTAGATCAAGAATATATCGATGATATGAACACTATTGTTGTAAAGGTAGGCAATAAAAGTTTCACAAAATCGAAAGCTGCATTTATCGTTTTAAATCAGCTTAACCATCCTTTACGATATTGTAAATTTATTTTGCCATCTTTTTTAGCAGATATATGTTATGATTTTGTTGCTAAAAAAAGATATAGCTGGTTTGGAAAAAAAGAAGAATGTATTTTTCCTATGCATAATTCACAATTTTTAATTGACTAATGACAAAAGATATATTTACAAGATTTTATGATATAGAAACCCGATGGTATGATGAAGATATGTTAGGTCATCTAAATCATGGAACAGCTGTAAATCTTATTGAAGATGTAAGAATCAGACATGCTGCTGATATAGGTCTTGAGCCTTATGATCGATATAAATTTCCATTTATAGTTGCTTCTATGAAGCTTGATTACTTAAAACAGATTAGTTATCCAGAAAAATTAACAATTGGTATCAGAGTTTCACGTGTTGGCGGTAAAAGTTTTGACTATGAATATGGTGTATTTATAGAAGGGGACGACGAATGTGCCATCACATGTGAAATGACATTAGTATGTTTTGATTTTGCAGATCAAAAAAGTGTACCTGTATTCGATGCCTTAAAAGATGAATTGTAATTATTGAGGAGAGATTTATATGAATGTTAGCATAGAAAATGATATCAAGATTATCCGAATGGGCGATAAAGGTCCAAATGTCTTAAGCGTTTCAAGAGCAAAAGATATTATGGCAGAACTCAATTATGATGAATGTAAAGCTGTAATTATTATGGGAAATGAAAAAGTATTTAGCGCAGGACTTAATTTGAAAGATTTAATGAATGCGAAAGAAGCCAGCGAAGTTTCTCTCATTTTTAATACTCTTAGAGATCTGCTAGTTTCATTTAGAGAATTTCCAGGCCCAGTAATCAGTATAGTGGGTGGACATGCAATTGCTGGAGGGTGTTTAATAGCATTAGCATCAGATTATCGTTATGGAATGTTTGGAATGCACAGAATGGGACTTAATGAAATGGCAATCGGTATTGATTTACCGCCAGATATGTTATCAATTATTAGTCATTCCATAGGCAGAGAGAATCTGTTTGAAGTGGCCACTCAATGTCAAATGTATACTCCAAAACAAGCATATAAAAAGGGTTTGATTAATGAATATATTGGTAACCCTTTTATCGGTAAGAAACGAGCAACAGCAGAAGCTCTTAAAAGAGCAAAGAAATTAGCAAAATTCTATATAAATGCCGGAGAACCATTTGTTAGACTCAAAAAATCTTTAATGCACGATACTGAATTTGATTATGAGGTATTAATTGATAATTGGTTCAGTAGCGAAACTCAAGCCAAGATTAAAAAGGTCCTGAGTACATTATCTAGAAAATGAAGATCCTTATTGTCGGAGGAACAGGTTTAGTCGGATCTCGACTAGTTGATTCCTTAATATCACAAAATCATCATATTATTATTTTGTCAAGAAATCCATCAAAATATCATAATAAGTTTGATCAGAAAGTGAATTTTGTGGGTTGGGATGCAAATGAGATAAACCTTCTACAGAATACCGATGTTGTTATTAAATTGAGCGGTGAGAATGTAGCGCAGTTTTGGACAAAAAATGTCAAAAATAAAATCTTAAGCAGTAGAGTAGATTTATCGCAAACTTTATTACAATTTCTAAAGAAAAATCAAGTAAAGAGCAGTTTATTAATCAATGCATCTGCTATTGGTTTTTATGCTAAAAATAATATGATATATGATGGTCAAGTTGATGAAAATTCTTGTAGTGGAGACTCTTTTCTATCAAAAGTATGTCAATTGAATGAAAAATCTTGTAAGATATTTAGTGAAGCAGGTATGAGAGTAGTTCATCTTAGAATAGGGATGATTCTTACATCAAATTTTTCTTTATTAATTGGTTTTCTTTCTTTTTTCTCATTGCCAATGCTAGGCATAAAAAAACATTATTTCCCATGGGTTCATATTGATGATGTTGTAGGATTTATTAATCATGCTATCATCAATCATATTGAAGGTCCTTTTAATTTAATTTCTCCTAAACCCATCAGTCATAGAGATTTTTACCATACAATTAGAAAGCATTACAATGGCATTTTCCCATGGATATTATTTATTCCAATCTTTATAGTAAAAATGGTTGGAGATATCAGTGAAATAGTGTTATATGGCCCTAAAACTGCTCCAATAAGAACATTAGAGAGTGGATACAAGTTCAAATTTCCAAACCTAGACGAAGCATTATATCATATTGACCAATAAAATACCTTGGAAAATATCCAGAATTTGTTAAATTTCATGCCGTGAAAACAATTATTTTTGATCAAAAGGAACTCATCAATTGGCTGTAAAAAAAACCTCAAAAAAAGCATTTAAAAAAGAATTAGCAAGCGTAGAACAAGAAATTCTAAAAATGGAGTCAGCAACCTCTGCAAAAAAAGCTACCACAAAAAAGAAAGCTACCACAAAGAAAGTAGCTAAATCTGATAAAGAAATAGCAGCAGATTTAATTAAGCTTGAAAGAGAAGAAGCTATGAAGCAGGCAAAAGAAAGAGCTGATGAAAGAATCAGAAGATCTAAAGTGTCTAGCGGTACTATTAGTATGTATTTATCTGAAATTTCTCAATATGAGCCTCTAGCTCCGGAAAAGGAAGTAGAATTAGCGGTACGCATTGCAAAAGGCGATAAGCAAGCGATGAAAGATTTAGTAGAAGCTAACCTAAGATTTGTAGTATCTGTTGCTAAAAAATATCAAGGAAATGGATTATCTCTTTCTGATATTATCAATGAGGGAAATTTAGGCTTAATCAAAGCAGCAAAACG
>DASCOP010000005.1:0-10074 GCA_036012065.1 Fidelibacterota bacterium | reverse complement strand
AGATTAATGGATATAAATACAAATCTATTAAGATGTATGAAGTTGCACTATTTCCATTATCAGAAGGAGTCTTTGATCTGGATTCTATGATTATGAAGATTGAAACTAAGGAAAAGGACCCTGGATATAGGAGATTATTTTGGGATGACCCATTTTTTGATACATTTTCACAAAGAACTAAGGCAAGGATTCTTGTTTCAGAACAGAGAACAATTCAAGTTTCTGAATTATCAAATCAACCTCAGAATTTTACTGGCGCTGTAGGAAATTTTACTATTGATGCATCGATTTCCTCCAAGAGCGTAGAAAATGGCAATCCAATAACTTTCTACCTCGAATTAAAAGGAGAGGGCAATTTAGATAATATTGGTAGACCTCAAGTAAAATTTCCAGATGAATTCGATGTATTTGATGGAGAAATAAAAAAAGAAAGAGATATTACTGACTCTGTATCAGGAGCGATTAGTTGGGAATATAATTTGATTCCCAGAAGAGAAGGAGATTATATAATTGAACCTGTGTCAATTTCTTTTTTTGATACTCAGTTAGATAGTTGGAACTCGGTAATATCAAATCCAGTTAATTTGAGTGTTTCTAAGAGCAGTTATATTAGAAAAGACTTTAATAGTAATCAGATAGCCGATAACAAAGATATTAGATATATAAAATTAGACAATCCGAGTTGGAGAACTACAAATTCTAATAATATTTATAATACATCATTTTTTATCATTATTGGGTCTATTTTTATTCTTCTAGCACCACTATTTATTAAGCCATTGAATCATATTATCGAGAATCAATCGGTAGTATTCAAGAATAAGACTGCCCTATCAAATGCAATTAAAATTTTAGAATCCTCAGATAATTTATACAAAGATTGTCCCACAGTAATTAGAATGTTTTTTAAAGATAAAGATTTAATTGACTCTATTAATTTAGACTCGCTTTTATTGAAAGATAAAGTTCAAGACAAAATTAAATTAAAAGACTTAGAGAATGTTGAAAGCATTTTGGATGAATGTAGTAAATATAATTATGCAGATATCTCTGTAAAGGACAATATAAAAATTCAGAAAAAAACTATAAAAGCGTTAACTAGAATCAATGACTATGTATAAGGCGTTTAATATATTCTTTTTGACGTTGGGAATGGTTTATTCTCAGAATATGGATTCATTATTTTCTAGCGGAAATAACTCTTATAATAAGAATCAATTTGATGCTTCTGTTGATGCATATGAAGACATTCTAAGTCAAGGATTTTACAGTGTAGATTTGTATTATAATCTTGGGAATGCTTATTATAGATTGGAAGATTTTGCAAATGCAAGATGGTCCTATGAAATGGGGATAAATATTGATCCTAGGAATAAGGATATCATTCACAACTTAATGTTAACAAAAAAGAAGATACCGAATACAATAGAGCCACCAGATTCACAAATTCTAGATTTAATTAATAATTTTCTAACAAGTTTTACATATAGCGATTTTGTATTCTTTAGTTCGATAATGCTCTTATTGTATTCTGGTTGCTTTATCATACACAGACTTATACCATCTAAGCCCATAGTTGTATTATACTATATCTTTATAGTATTATTTTTTATAGGCACATCATTTTCTGTAATCAAGTTTTTATGGGAAAGAAATAATAATTTTGGAATTATTCTAAATGATGAAACTAAGCTATACTCCGCTCCATTTTTGAATGAGAATATTAAAATTTCTATATTTTTCTCAGGCAATAAAGTTAAAATTGAACAAACAACTGATAAATGGATAGAAATATCTTCTATTGATGGAAGAAAAGGTTGGATTAGACTGGAAGATATAAGAACTTTAGACTAGTATGAAATTCTTAATTATTGTATTTGCCACCAGCTTCATCTATGGACAGAGTGATTTTATTCTTCCAAGTGATTTTGTAGACAATCCACCCAATCTTCCCAATGTAGTCTTGCCTTCTTTCGATGATGACAACGATTCTGATATTATTGTCGATACAGATCTTACTAATTCAGTGAAAGGTTATCGTATACAAGTTGCAATCTCACAAGATGAGAATGACTTAATTGATGTTAAAGAAAAGCTTGAGTTAACCATAAAAGAAAAGATTTATATTAAGTTTGAACTACCAAATTATAAACTTCGAATTGGTGATTTTGATAGCAGAAAGAAAGCAGAAGCTTATCGCAACAAAGTAATTCGGCTTGGATATCGATCTGCATGGGTTGTTCCTACTCTAATTGAATTGGATTATTAATGTCAGGTCATAGTAAGTGGTCAACAATCAAACGAAAAAAAGGTGCTCTTGATCAGAAGAGAGGAAAAATATTCTCTTCCGTTGGTAGAGAAATAACAATATCTGCAAGACTCCTTGGTGGAGATATAGAAGCAAATGCTAGGTTAAGACAAGCAGTCAAAAAAGCAAAGTCAATAAATATGCCCAGTGCAAATATTGAAAAAGCTATTAAAAAAGGTACGGGAGATCTAGATAATGTTACTTATGAAGAAGCTTCATATGAAGGGTATGGTCCAAATGGTATTGCTATTTTTATAGATACTATCACGGATAATAAAAATAGAACGGTTGCAGATGTAAGGCACGTATTATCAAAGTTTGGAGGTTCTCTTGGTCAGTCAGGAAGTGTCGCTTGGAATTTTGATAGAATGGGTATTATCTTGATTGAAGAATCAGTTGTAGATGAAGATAAATTATTTAATCTTTCTATTGAGAATGATGCTAAGGATTTTAAAAGAGAAAATGGATATTATAAGTTATTTTTTGATCATAATATTCTCTATGATAAGATTGAGTTAATTGAAAAAATACCAATAGAGATTGATTCTTCATTCATTGCACTGATACCAAAAGATTTTATTAAGGTTTCAAAAGACGAAGGCGAAAAGGTCGAAAAGTTAATTGATGCTTTAGACGATTTAGACGATATTCAGGATGTTTACTCAAACTATGAAATTGAGGAATTATCATGATTATAATGGGATTTGATCCTGGGTTAACCAATACCGGATATGCTGTACTTGAAAAAAAAGCAAATAATATTACTTTAATTGAGTCAGGTTTAATCAAACCTAAAAAAGGAAAAGAGCTTTCAGCGCGGTTATTTACTATTTTCTCAGAAACTACTAAGTTAATTGAGAGTTTTAGTCCTAATTTGATAGTTATTGAGAATGTGTTTTATGGTAAAAATGTACAGTCTGCCATAAAATTAGGGCAAGCAAAAGCATCAATAATGCTTTCAGCAGAGAAATTCGATGTTGATTTGGTTGATTATTCTCCTAGAGAAATTAAACAATCAATTGTAGGAAATGGATCAGCATCAAAAGAGCAAGTTGCTTTTATGGTAAAAAAGATTTTTAAACTAAATGACCAGGCTTTCCAAAGCACTGATGTTTCAGATGCTATTGCTGTAGCTTGGTGTGGAGCTAATAGGAAAATAAAATGATTGATTCAATTACAGGTATTATCCAAAGAAAAGAACCTACAAACCTTTTCATTGATATGAATGGTCTTGTTTTTAATATATCTATCTGTCTTAAAGATTATGAAGAACTTCCTGATTCGAATCAAGAAATTACTATACTCACCTATTTAAATGTACGAGAAGATTTGATGGAGCTTTATGGTTTCTTAGAGCATGATAGAAGAAATTTATTTATCCAACTGATAGGAGTTTCAGGGATTGGACCAAGAACAGCTATTAACTTACTTTCAAATATTTCTGTTGCACATTTCAAGGAAAATATTGTTGCTGAAGATGTAAAATCTTTAAGCTTAATTCCGGGTATTGGTCCCAAGACTGCAAAAAGGATTATTCTTGACATAAGAGAGAAAATAACAAAAGATAAAGCAACTACAGAAGATTTAGATGTTTCAAAGATTAACTTTACATACGATGATATTTATACTGCACTTTCTTCTTTGGGGTACAGAAAGAATCAAATTGATAAGGCAATCAAGCAGTTAACAAAAGAAGATAGCTTTGAAGGCAATATTGAAGATGTCATTAAAAGAGTGTTAAGTATAATTCGATGAGCGATTTTCTCAGAACAACATTATACGACTGTCATGATAATTTGAAAGCAAAGCTGGTTCCTTTTGCAGGGTTTTTAATGCCCCTACAATATACCGGAATCATCGATGAGCATAAACATGTTAGATCAAAGGTTGGTTTGTTTGATGTAAGTCATATGGGTGAATTCATTGTAAGCGGAGAAAATGCTAAAGAATTCTTACAGAAGGTTACTATTAATGATATCAATGCTTTGAAGCCTGGAAAAGCGCAATATACTGCGTTATGCAATGAAAATGGTGGCATACTTGATGATTTCTTAATCTATCATTTATCGGACCATTATATGCTAGTAATTAATGCATCTAATATTGATAAAATTTTTAGTTGGCTTCAACAACATTTATTCGAGGGAGTGACATTGAAGGATATATCAAAGGATACGGGTCTATTAGCAATACAAGGTCCCATGTCTAGAGATGTATTACAGAATTTTTATCCAAATATTGATTCATTAAAATATTATGAAACATTAATGCCAGATGCTGATGGAACAATTGTTGCACGAACGGGGTATTCAGGTGAATTGGGTTTTGAGATATATGTATCAAATAATAAAATTATTGATCTATGGAATCAATTATTATGTGCGTCAGGTGACATACGACCTGTTGGTTTGGGATGTAGAGATTCTCTGAGGCTAGAAATGGGATATTGTCTATATGGCCATGAACTAAATGAATCAATTAATCCTATTGAAGCAGGTCTATCTTCGATTACAAAGATAGATACAGGATTCATTGGATCGGAATCTCTTGCAAGTATTAGTATAGAAAAAAAATTAGTTCCATTAATGTTGAATGATAGAGCAATTCCTAGAGCAGAATATAAAATTTTTGATGACAATGATAATGAAATTGGATTCATCACAAGCGGAGCGATGTCTCCTAGTTTACAATTGGGTATTGCTTTAGCTTATATAGACTTACCTTATGCAAAAGACTTAAATTCTTTTAATATTAAGATTCGGAATAATACATTTGCTATGGATAAAACAAAACTTCCATTTTACAAAGATGGAACATATTTAGAATAATGGATAAGAGAAGAATACAGATTATTGGATGGTTGCTAGGTTTTTGCTCTCTATTGATTTTAGGATCAATGATTGGTTATGATGCTTCTGAAGAACCTTCTCTAGTGTCTAGCTCCATTAATAACCCTTTTAATATTGTAGGAGTTTATGTCGGATATTACTTAATAAAGTTAGGTTTTGGATATGCAGCATATATGATACCTATCATTGGATTAACTGCCTCTTTTTATCTGATATCACATTTTAGTTTTATGCTATCAAGACTTATAAGTTACCAATTAATATTTCTTCTCTACTTATCAATCACGCTGGGACTATTTCAAAACTACACTCTATTTTCATCTGATATTAGCTATGAATATTCAGGTTTATTAGGCGGTCTAGCACTCAGCCTATTGCATGATTGGATTGGATTAGCTGGAACTATAAGCTTTTTAAGTATCTTATGGATACTGCTTTTTGTAGGATTCTTTAATTTAGATCTTTATAAGGTTTTTCAATCTATAACATCATTCATTGAATCTAAAATTGATTCATTAAAAAATATTGAGTGGAGAACTAACTCAAAAGAAAAAGAGCAAGTAGAGATAGTAGAGGATAAAAAGATTATTGACGATGAATCTTTTCTTGATAATATAAGCAAACAAGATTCAGAAGAAGATATATCGACTAATATTGCAGAAGAAATTCCTGAAGAATCAATAATCTCTGAAGAAGTTAATGAAGAAGATATTGATATAGTAGATTCAGATTCTGAGATGTCAATTGAAAAGGGTGTTATTGAAAAAGAAGTAGATATTGACCAGAAAAGATCAAATTCTATTATTAGAAAAGATTGGAAATTTCCATCTACAGATTTACTAGAGCTTGTTTCAGATCAATCAGAGGAATTAAGTAGTAATTACCTTAAAGATAGAGCTGAATTCTTACGTAATTCTATTTCAACTTTTGGAGTAGAAGGACAAACAGGTTCAATCAAAACAGGTCCAATTATTACATTGTTTGAAATAGAGCCAGCAGAAGGCGTTAGAGTAAATAAGTTTGTTCAGCTTTCAGATGATATTGCAAGAGTAATGGAAGCAGATAGAGTAAGAGTTCTAGCTCCTATACCTGGAACATCACTTGTCGGAGTCGAAATTCCAAATGATAATCCTCAAACAATTTATTTGAAATCTGTCATTAATTCTGAGAAATATTTACAATCAAATGCAAAGCTAAAACTAGCTATTGGTAAAGGTATTCTTGGAGATATTTCTATTCTAGATTTAGTAGAAATGCCACACCTTTTAATTGCTGGAACAACCGGATCAGGGAAGTCTGTTTCTTTAAATACTATTATCGTTAGTCTTCTTTATCAGCTAAAACCAGATGAAGTAAAATTTGTAATTATTGATCCTAAAAAAGTAGAAATGTCTCTATATAAAGGTCTTGAAGATCATTATTTATTGAAATTTGATGGGATTGATGAGTCGATTATTACAAAGAAAGATAATGCGATTCTCGCTTTAAGATCTCTCGAAAAAGAAATGGATGCAAGGTATGATTTGCTTGCTGAATCTGGTAAAAGAAATATCTCTGAATATAATAGTATGATGAAAAAGTCTAAAAAAGATCTTATGCCATATATTATTCTTATGGTTGATGAACTTGCTGATTTAATGATGTATAGCCCTAGAGATGTTGAGGCTCCTATTGCTAGGTTAGCTCAGTTAGCAAGAGCGGTTGGTATTCATTTAATTATTGCTACACAAAGACCTTCTGTTGATGTTATTACAGGTGTTATTAAAGCAAACTTTCCTGCTAGAATAGCATTCCAAGTAGCTACAAAAATTGATTCTAGAACAATTTTAGATGTTAATGGCGCAGATAAATTAATTGGAAAAGGAGATATGCTTTATCAGAAACCAGGATCTTCATCTCCTGTAAGAATGCATGGCGCTTTCGTAACCTTAAAAGAAATAGAAAATCTGGTTGAGTATATATCAAAGCAACCAAAACCAAATGAAATTATTCTTGAGACTGTTCGAGATAATACAAGCACTTTGAATGGCAATGAAGATGGTATTGAGGATGAGCTTCTTGAAAAGGCAATTGAAATTGTTGTAGTAAGCAAACAAGGATCCATTTCGTTATTACAAAGAAGGTTATCTGTGGGTTATTCTAGAGCTGCAAGGTTGATAGATGAGATGGAAAGATTAAAGATTGTAGGACCTTTCACCGGTAGTAAGGCACGTGAAGTTCTTGTAGATGAATCTTATCTAGAAACAATCAAAGATGATCAAGAAATATAGCTTAATTCTCTTAATTAGCGTCTCCTTTACGCAAAATATAATCGAAAAAGATATCGCTCTATTTATCGATAGTATCAATAATAGAACTTTAGATTTAGTTATTGAAAAAGATAATGTTGATAGCGATGCAAAATTATCTGTTCTAAATGAAAATATTTATTTTGACACATCAAGTGAAGACGGAACAATTGCTATCATAGATAGTGTAAGTATTGTAACATACGACTTTAATAATGAAGTAATAATAATGGAAACTGTAGATAATACATTTTTAGATATCTTTAATAGCAATAATCTATCAAAATACAAAGTAGTGCAAGAAAGTATCCAATATGGAATATGCAGTATTGATTATGAATTGGAATCTCTATTAACATCCGTTGAATTTGATATAAATTTAAAAGAGATTATATCGATTGAGGTAAGAGACGGTGATGTCGTTTTATTTAAATCTCGCATAAAAGATATCTCTGGGTTTAATAACTCTATTGAAGGTAATAATTTTGATGATTGGAAAGTATTAGATTGGAGAGAAGTTAAGTAATATGTTTGATGCAATATTTCTAGATAGAGATGGAACAATTAGCCATGATCCTTATGGCTATATTAATAGTCTTTCTGACTATAAGTTTTTTGACTACACATTTGAGGCTTTAGAGATATTAAATAAGCACACTGATAAATTTGTCATTGTTACCAATCAGTCAGGATTGTCTTCAGGCAAGATTGATATAGAAAATCTAGAAGAGATAAATCGTTTTATTTATCAAGAATTTAAGAAAAGAGACTTGCCTTTGAAAAAAATATACTTTGCTGAAGATTATGATGGAAGCTATCACTCAATGAGAAAGCCTGGAATTGGAATGTTTGCAAAAGCCAAAGAAGAATTTGATATTGATTTATCAAAAAGTTTAATGATTGGCGACTCTGTAGTTGATATGCAAGTAGGAGATAGGCTTGATATGAAAACTATTTTCTTATTAACTGGTTTTGGAAAAGAATATCTAAACGAAGTAGAAGAAAAATGTAGTCCTAATTTCATAGCAAAAGATTTATTACATGCAGCAAGGGAGGTTACATCAATATAGGAGTTATATATGGAGGAAATTCAGAAGAAAGTGAAGTTTCTATAAAATCTGGAAAGGCTATATCTAGTGCGTGCAATAAGATAGGTCATCATATCTCTGAATTTCATATATCAGAAAATAGCATTGATAGCATTCTTCCTTCGCTTAAAGAGTTAGATTTTACTTTTTTAGCATTGCATGGAGTTTTTGGAGAAGATGGGTCTATTCAAGAGATATTGGATAAAAATAATATCATATATAATGGCTCTCAATCATCTTCATCTAAGAATTGTTTTGATAAAAATTTTACGAAAGAAATTGCCCAAGACAATGATATTTCAACACCTAGTTTCACTATTATAAACGGAGAAAGTTCTAATATCGATTCTTTTAAGTTCAGTAAGTGCGTTATTAAGCCAAACAAACAAGGAAGTTCAGTTGGATTTTCTATTATAAATGATAGCAAGGAAATTGAAGATGCATTACAATCTGCTCTTGAACATGATAGTCATGCTCTCATAGAAGATTATATTGAAGGTCGTGAGATTACCGTTTCTATATTAGGTAATCAGGTACTTCCTGTAATAGATATACAGCCAAATCATGGCATATACGACTATAGAGCAAAATATACAAAAGGAGAAACACGGTATATTTGTCCTGCACAAATTGATAGTTCTTTATCAATAGAAATCCAAAACGCTGCACTGGAAGTTCATCAATTATTAGATTGCAAAGTATACTCAAGAGTGGATTTTCGACTAGATAAAAACAATAAATTTTGGCTATTAGAAATAAATACACTTCCAGGCATGACAGAAACAAGCCTATTTCCAATGGCAGCAAAAGCTAGCGGATTATCTTTTGAAGATTTAATTGATAAAATTATTAAATTGTCTTTAGAAAAATGAAACTACAATTTTATAATTCAATTACATCTGAAAAAGAGGAGTTTAAACCAATATCAGACAATGAAGTATTGGTTTATGGTTGCGGTCCAACAGTTTATAATGCTCCACACATAGGAAATTTTAGAACATTCGTTTTTTATGACTTGCTCAATAGAGTTCTTATGCAAAATGGATATACTGTAAGGAATGTTATTAATATCACCGATATAGATGACAAGATTATCGATAGAATTAATAATGAAGATGTTACGTTTGATGATTTGACCAAAAAATATGAACGCCTTTTCTTAGATCAGTCAGCATCGCTTAATATTTTACCTTCTACTATCAATCCTAGAGCATCAGAATACATATCAGATATGATTGACTTTATTAAATCTTTAATAGATCAAGGTGCTGCCTACGAGGTAAATGGCAATGTATTTTTTGACACAAAATCATATAACAAGTATGGAAAATTTGTCAATGTTAACGATGAAAATTTATCGAAAGAAGATGATGGCCTGGGAAAGAAGCATCCCAATGACTTTTCATTATGGAAAGCATGGAAAGAATCTGATGGTGAAATTACATGGAAATCAGATTGGGGCAATGGTAGGCCTGCATGGCATACAGAATGTGCTGTATTGGGTACAGAATTATTAGGCAAATCTATAGATATTCATTGCG
>DASCOP010000004.1:0-7719 GCA_036012065.1 Fidelibacterota bacterium | reverse complement strand
TGCATTATGGGTGATACAAATACAAGTGCAATGAGCGGGTCAACGGAAGAAGAGCAGTTTTAAGATTTTTTTGAAATAAAGTATAAAATAAGGTATCTTTTTTCTTTAAATTATCCTCGTGAATACAATATCAGAATATTCAGAGCTAGTTCAGCCAAATCATATTAATACTGCTGGTACTCTTTTTGGAGGATACATGCTTGCATGGCTAGATCTTGCTGCAGCTAAAGCATCTTCTGAATTTTTAGAAAAAACTGATGCATGGGGAGCTGTAACAAGAGCTTTAGACAAGGTTGAATTTAGAGAGCCTGTTTTTTTAGGTGACTGGGTTAAATGCAAATCAACTGTTATTGATACTGGAAGTACTTCAGTCAAAATCCAAGTCAAAGCTTATGCTGAAAGTAAAGAGCATGGTAAAAGACTTGCTTGTACTGCTGATATAACTTTTGTTGCAGTGGTTAAAGATAATGATGGAAAATTAAAAAGTTTTAAACATAACTTAAAAGTGTAAAGGAAAACAAATGGCACACATAAAAAAATTAAATTTTATAAAAAATCATGAAGATCTAAATGATGAAAAATTTGGAATGGTAGCAGTACCTACTTTTTCAGATATGATGGATGATGATTTAAAGGCATTATTCGATTCTCAGAACAAAACTGGAAAAGTAGGAGATTTAGCCTTTGAAATTGATAGTAATTCTAGAATTGTATATTATGGTTTAGGTGATTCTTCTGAGAAGACTCCCGAAAATTTTAGAAGAGCTGCTGGAGAAATAATAACATATGCACTCAATAACAAGTACGAAGAAGTAGCCGTAGAATGTCCAGTATCTGATGAGGGAGAATATTTTTGCCAAGCATTTGCAGAGGGTTTGATTTTATCAAGTTATAGATTTTTAAACTATTTCACTGATGAAAGAGGAAAATATCATTTAAAGAACATTACAATGGTAGGATCTTGTAACGAAACGGCATCAAAAAAAGGAGCCATCATTGCAAGTGCTGTTTGTGATTCAAGAGATTTAGGAAACCATCCAGGAAATATTGCTACTCCAACAAAATTAGCAAACTTTGCTAAAGAAGTAGGAAAAAAGGGTGGCATGAAAGTGACAGTTTTTGATAGAGAAGAGTTTACAAAAATGGGTATGGGAGCTTTTGCTGGCGTAGCACAAGGAACGAATGAACCTCCGAAGTTCATTATCATGGAATATTTTGGTGCAGACTCTAAAGATGAGAAGCCGGTCGTTTTAGTAGGTAAAGGACTTACATTTGATACTGGTGGAATTTCATTAAAACCAGGCGCAAAAATGGATGAAATGAAATTTGATATGTGCGGTTCTGCTATCGTATTTGGGACAATGAATGCTGTTGCAGAATTAAGACCAAAGAAAAATATTGTAGCCATTGTTCCATCGACACATAATATGTTAGGTGGATCTGCTTTTTTACCTGGAGATATTTTAACTGCATACAATGGAAAAACAATTGAAATATTAAATACAGATGCAGAAGGTAGATTAATTCTTGCAGATGCACTTTCTTATGCAAGTAAACACTATGATCCTGAGTTTATGGTCGATTTTGCTACCCTAACAGGTGCCTGCGTAGTAACATTTGGGCACATTGCAAGTGCTATACTTGGAAATAATAAAGGGCTTATTGAAAACATTCAGAAATCATCTGACAATACTGGTGAGCTTGTATGGGAATTACCTCTATGGGATGAATATTGCGATCAAGTTAAGTCTAATGTTGCAGATGTTAAAAATCTTGGTTCTCCAGGACAAGCTGGTACAATAGCAGGTGCAGCGTTTCTTAAAGCATTTGTGGGTAAAGATATCCCTTGGACACATTTTGATGTTGCTGGTACATCTTGGGGCGTAGAAAATAGAAGTTATATCCAAAAGAATGGCGCTTCAGGACAAGTCATTAGGTTGATTCTAGATTTAATTGGCGCTTAATGAATAAATTAAAGTTCATTAATAGTACACAATATTCTTTACAGCTTCTCACAGCATTATTATTGCTTTATTTTACTATTAATTCAGATACTCCAGAGAGAGTGATTATTCCTATTTTACTAATTTGTGTTTGGACATTAGGATTTATACAGCGCAGAATTACAAGAAGAAGGGTTAATAGGTTAAGAAAAAGTGACAATAAAGATGTTTTACATGAAGGATAATTTATCTAACAATGAATAAATTATTCACTAACGATATTTCTCTTGCTCAAGAAAATCATAAATATCTGTTAAAGGATGCTCCCGATTTTAACTTTTCTAGTGTCACAGAATTTATTCATCATTTTTTTGAGAAATTTGATCAAGTTGGTATTGCTCAGAAACTAATTAATACTCACCCCAAATATAGCGGTAAAACAGTAGATGAAGTTATTAAGGAATGGGGTAAGGGAGCAATACGTGGAACAGTGGTCCATAATGAGCTAGAATTATTTATCAAGGATAATGTCGAACCAAAACATGAAATGTCTATTGTGGGTGCTTTATGGATTAAAGAAAAGCAAAAAGATCCTGATAACACGTTTTTTTCTGAAGTAATTATCTATTCAAAAGAATTAGGAATTGCTGGCACAATTGATGTGTTGGTATATAATAAGAAGCAAGATACATACCATCTTGTAGACTGGAAAACTAATAAACGCATTGATAAAACATCTTATAAAAATAAAGTAGGTATTTTAAATGCTACGGCACATTTACAAGACTGCAATTTTAATCATTACTCATTACAACTTTCATTCTATAGGTATATTTTAGAACGTTATTATGGATTAAAGGTTGGAAGTCAGACGCTTTTTCATTTAAAAGAGAACAGGTATGAAATTTTTCCTGTAAATTATCATGAAGAAGAGTTAATAAATATGTTAAGAGAGAAGGAATTAATATGATAGAAACTAGAGCAATCTTAATTGGCCTCATAGTGGTCTTAGGAATTTTAGGTTCTGTGATAATTTATTTTTCGAATAAAATATTAAAAAGTCTTCCTAATCAAGAGAATAATGCTAATGATACTGATGATATAGAAAAAGCTATCACTAAAACAGAAGGAAAGATTGATACAATATCTGCTAACATTAATTCTTTAACTAATACATTAGGTGGTGTCGCGACAGCAACTAGCTCAAATCAAACGAACTATAATTCTATGATTAGAAAGATTACTGATATAGAAAGATTGTTTGCTACAAATCAGGTTAGAGGAAAGATTGGAGAAAATACAGTTGAGAGAATTATTGAATGGGTTGGTCTTAAAGATGGTAAAGGTAAATATTGGGATAAGAAAGTACCAGAAGGTGATTGTGAACCAGATTTTACCTTCTATTTTCCAGATGGAGCATATGTTCATCTCGATTCTAAATTTCCATATGATAATTATAAAGAAATGATAAAGTGTGATCCTAAGTCACCGGAAGAGGACACATACAAAAAATCATTTAAACAAAATATTCAAGCTATAAAGAGAGAATATTTGAAACCTGAGAAAAGGCAAGCTTATATCAATCATGGCGGAAAGATTAACTTTCTTATGATATTTATACCAAATATGCAGATTGTAAATTTTATTAGAGAGGAGTTTGATGATCTTGACGAGAGCTTTGCAAGTAATGATATGCTTCTTTTAGGCCCATCAGAGCTATATGCTATTCTTCAATTTTTGAATAGAGCTATAGACAATTATAGAATTGAAGATTCTGCAAGTGAAATTATTAGCCTTATTAAGGATTTTGAACGTGAGTGGTTTGATAATATGTTGCCAAAAATTCAAGAACTTCGAAAGCAATTTAATACTAGCGATAAAACTTTGACTGAAATAGAAGGTGCAAGAACAAAAAAATTGACAGGCGTTATGAATAAAATAAAGAATAATTCTGAAGATTCGTTAGATATTGAAGAAGAATAGTTTTTTCTATAATAAGCTGGAAATCCAGTAACCATCTATAATTACAAACAACACTAAATAACCAATTACTTCCCATAGTCTTTTATGAATCCTTTGAATTTTGACTTCTATTCTATCGGTAGATTTTGGTTTCCTATACTTGAGAATGTTTGGGAAGAGTCGCGGTGTTGATTTATAATAATTTCTGTAGAATTCATCATGCGTATCGAGCAATATTTTCTCTTCACTTAATATCGTTGGGATATGAAATAAAGTAAATATAGTAATGAGAGCAATTGAAATAGGAATAGATTTAATTGCAAGACAGAGTCCTGTAAATATCATTAAGCTAAAAAAATATAGCGGATTTCTTACCATAGAGTAAGGACCTTCCTTAATTAGCGTTTTTGTTTTAAATCCTTCAATATATAGCGATGCCCATATTCGTCCAAACCCTCCTAGCATAACAAGGAAAAAACCTAGAACGCTCAATATGAGAGATGTATTAAGACTTACCTCTAAGCTGTAAAGAGCGAAGATGTTATTATCATAAATAGTCATGGCTATCAATGTGATCATAGATAGTCTCAATATTAACATCCTATGTCTTGCAATCGTTCTTAGTAGCATTGTTTTAGATTCATTTTATTTAATTGATACACGTTTTTCTTGAATTAATTCACAACCGGGGACTTCATCTCCATTTTTTAATGCCTCTTTTACTTTAGCCTTATCAATAGACCGAATTTCTTTCGTTTCAAGAAAATCACTTGGAATTACATTTTCATCAGTAATGACAACTTTGTGTGGATTTTTCTGAATAGTAATACTGATTTCAGAACTTTCGACCTTGTCAGTATTAGTTTTTTCTAGATTATATCTCAGATATTCTTTCAAGTGCTTTATCTTAGTTTCAATAGAAGTCCTTCTTTTATATTGTCTAGATTCTACTTCTTTGATACCTTCAGCCGCATGCTCTAGATTCTTGATATATTTTGCCACATTAGTGGTTTTAAGTTTGAATTCTCCTTCAAGAGATTCTAAGGTATCTTTTACAGACTGGTCATCAAGATCTGTTAGACTTTCTAAAGCTTCTTTAAACTCATCTGCAAGTTCATATAGGCTAGGTAATGACATAGATTATAATATATAAAAAAATACCCTGAAATAATCAGAGTATTTTTGAAAAGCAATTAAGTAGATGATTGGAAAGATTTGTATAGACTTGTTTAAATTTCTATGAGTTGTTTTCCAAAATTTTTACCTGTCAAAACATCTCTTAAAGCTTGGGGAGCATTTTGAAAACCTTTTGTAATAGTTTCTTTATAAAATAACTTTTCTTCTAGAATCAATTTAGATATTTCATTGGTTGCTTTTCCCCATTCACTCATCCATTCTGTTACAACAAAGAATCTATGTTCAGGCTTGGGATCAAGTGCACCTAAAACATGAAATGGTGTTTCCATTTTAGACATATCTTCCACATTATATTGAGATATAAATCCACAAATTGGAACCCTTGCTCCTTCATTTAGAAGAGGGGCAACTGCTCTAGTTACTGCTCCACCAACATTTTCAAAATAAATGTCTATGCCTTTTTCACAAGCATTTTTAAGATCTTCCTCTAAATTACCTGCCTTATAATCAACACATTCATCAAACTTCAAAATATCTTTTACATAAGAACACTTTTCTGGACCACCAGCTATGCCAACTACATGACATCCATAAGACCTTGCAAGTTGCCCAACAACAGTTCCCACGGCTCCTGATGCAGCTGAAACAACTAAAGTCTCTCCAGGCTGAGGTTTTCCAACTCTATTTAGACCAAAGTAAGCAGTCCTTCCAGGCATTCCTACTGTTCCTAAATAAGTAGATAACGGTATATTAGATTCAGGTACTTTAAATAAAGCAGGATCAGTATCTTTTGCTTTTATATATGTTTGCCAACCTTTATGAGCACATACTTTATCACCAATCGCATATAAGTTGGAATTAGTTTCAACAACAACACCGACAGTTTCACCTGTCATAGGTTCTCCAATTTTAGCTGGTTCAGCATATGAAGAACCATCATTCATTCGACCTCTCATATATGGATCAATTGATAGGTACTTAACTTCAATGAGAATTTCATTATCCTCTAGAGATGTTATCATTTCATTGTTGATTTTCCAGCAATCATCTTCTGGCATTCCTTTTGGTCTTTTATCTAAAAGTAATTGTGTATTCTTATATTTCATTATTTTTCCTCGTATTTAAATTTATTTTAAAATATGTATTTCAACAAGTAGGCATTGTTTGTTAACTATAGTTATATGATTATGACTATTATAATTCTTTGATTTCTTTCAGAAGATCATTGAGCATATCTTTAGCGTCGCCAAAGACCATGATAGAATTATCATAACCAAATAATTCATTTTGTACACCTGCAAATCCTGGGTTCATACTTCTTTTATTGATAATCACAGTACGTGATTTATCTACATTTAGGATTGGCATACCATAGATAGGGCTTGATTGATCATGTCTTGCTGCAGGATTAACAACATCATTTGCTCCAAGGATTAATGCAACATCACAATCTTCAAACTCAGGATTAATTTCATCTAAATCCTTAAGTAAATCATAAGATACATTTGCTTCAGCGAGCAGTACATTCATATGACCTGGCATTCTCCCCGCAACAGGGTGGATAGCATATAATACCTGCTTGCCTTGAGCTTCTAATGTATCAGCTACTTCTCTTGCAACATGTTGTGCTTGTGCTACAGCCAAACCATAACCTGGAACGATAATAATTTTTTCAGCAGCATCTAGAATCATTGCTGCTTCTGTTGTAGAATAACTTTTAATATTCATTTCTTTTCCATCAGAACTTTCACCGCTAGATGATTCAGCTCCAACAGCTCCAAATATCACATTAGCCAGGGATCTATTCATACCTTTACACATAATATTTGTAAGAATTAGTCCTGATGCTCCTACAAGTGATCCACTAATAATCAATGCCTGATTATTAATCAAGAAACCAGTTGCAGCAGCAGCAATTCCAGAATATGAATTAAGCAATGAAATCACAACAGGCATATCGGCTCCACCAATTGGGACTGTTAAACCTATTCCCAAAAGAAGTGCTAAGATAATAACTCCAAAGAATGCAGGAAGATATCCAGCATATATACTTGAATCAAAAATTAGATTAGGAGAAATAATTAATAATAATGCTCCTAAAACTAATATAGCATTTAAAGCTTGTTGTCCTTTAAAGGTAATAGCTTTTCCAGATATTAGACCCTGCAACTTACCAAAAGCAATGAAACTTCCAGTAAAAGTTAATGATCCGATAAATACACTTAAACAAACAATAAAATATGGACTATCTGGATTAGATAAAAATTCAGAAGAAGCGACAAGAGCAGATGCAGCTCCACCTAAACCATTAAAGATAGCAACCATCTGAGGCATTTCTGTCATTTGAACTCTAGTTGCAAATAATAAACCAATGACAGATCCAACTCCAACTCCAATTGCAATTAATTTCAAATCTAATACATTAGAAGATGCCAATGTTGCAGCAATAGCAATGAGCATTCCAAGAGCAGCTAGGAGGTTTCCGCTTCTCGCAGTTTTTGGGTGCGATAAACGTTTTAATCCTAGGATAAAACAAATGGCTGATATGAGATAAAATAAATTCATTTTTTCTTAAACATTTTTAACATTCTGTCAGTTACTAAAAATCCACCTACAACATTAATTGTTGCACAAATCAATGCAGCTAATCCAAGATAGGTACTAATTGCTCCATCAG
>DASCOP010000003.1:0-1770 GCA_036012065.1 Fidelibacterota bacterium | reverse complement strand
CCTTAAAGAAGGAGAAGAAATTGTTGAATCTTTATCAGAAAGAATTCTTGGCAGAACATCATCTGAGAAAATTATTATTGATGGAGAATCGATCGTTAAAGCAGGTGAAGTTTTTGATGAGAAAAAAGCTAATATGATTGTAAATAATAATCTCAATAGTGTAAAAATTAAATCAATTCTTACTTGCGAATCTAGAAGAGGTGTTTGTGCAAAGTGTTACGGTTGGGACTTAACAAGAAGAGAGATCGTGACAATCGGTACAGCAGTAGGTATTATTGCAGCTCAGAGCATTGGAGAACCTGGTACACAGTTGACACTTAGAACTTTTCATATTGGAGGAACAGCGACTAGAATTGTTGAAGAATCTGATATGAAATCGAGAAATGGTGGTATAGCAAAATTTAACGATGAATACCAGAGCGCTAACACTATTGATGAAGATGGTCTAAAGGTAGTAAGATGTTTGACTAGAAATTCTAAATTACACATTACAAACTCAAAGGGTGATTTGCTCGAAGAATACACTGTTCCTTATGGTGCTAACATACATATTCAAGATGGTGAAAAAGTCAAAAAGAAACAAGTTCTATTCTCATGGGATCCATATACAGACCTGATATTAGCTAGACAATCTGGTGTTATTAAAATGAAAGATTTCATTGAAGGGGATACTTATCAAGAAGAAGCAGTAGATGGCGGTAAGAAGCAAAAAGTAGTTACTGAATCAAAAGATAGAAGATTAAGTCCTCAAATTGAAATTTACAGCAATAAAGGAGACATTCTTTCTGGTGGAACTATCTTACCTGTGAAAGCAACATTGGTAGTAAATGATGGTCAAGCAGTGACTCAAGGTCAAACATTAGTGAAGATTCAAAAAGAGGTTGGTAAGAGTCGAGATATTACTGGTGGTCTTCCAAGGGTAGCAGAATTATTTGAAGCAAGAAAACCTGCTAATCCTGCCGTTGTCAGTGAGATTAACGGTACAGTAGAATTCGGTGAGATTAAAAGAGGAGTAAGAAAGGTGTCGGTAATACCTTCCGCTGGTAAAGCTGTTGTTTATAAGATTCCATATGGTAAACATGTCGTTGTTCATGAAGGCGATTTTATTACTGCTGGAACCGCATTATGCGAAGGTGCAATTTCTCCTTCTGATATTTTAACTATTCTTGGTCCAAATGCTGTTAGAGAGTATTTGGTTAATGAAATTCAAGAGGTATACAGATTGCAGGGAGTAGGTATTAATGATAAACATATTGAGGTTATTGTTAACCAGATGATGAAAAAAGTCATTATTAATGATCCAGGAGATACTTCATATCTTCCAGGTGAAAGATTAGATAAAACAACCTTATTCAATGACAATGACTATATGAAAGGTATGGTTGTAGTAGATGAATCTGGAGATTCAAACTTAGAAGTTGGCATAATGATCTCTCAGAACGAGGTAAAAGAACTTAATAAAGAGTTTAAGGATCAAGGTAAGAATCTGGTAAAATTCCATAAGGCAAAATCTGCTACGTTTGAACCAATTTTAATGGGAATCACCCAGTCTTCTCTTAATACTACTAGTTTTATTTCTGCAGCTTCTTTCCAAGAAACAACAAGAGTATTAACAGATGCAGCAACTGCATCAAAGACAGATCATTTGTTAGGACTAAAAGAGAATGTTGCTTTAGGACGATTAATTCCTGATGGAACAGGATTTCCTGCCTTACAATCTATTCAAATCGAGCAAGAAAATCAGGAAGAAGAATAAATTCTCTCTTCCTG
>DASCOP010000002.1:0-20527 GCA_036012065.1 Fidelibacterota bacterium | reverse complement strand
CCTTCTTTAAATGTTCTTACAATCCAGTTATAGGGTGAAAAAATATCACTATCGATAATAGATTGAAATTTTTCTCGACCACCTTGTTTCAATTCTACATAATCACGCAAACTAGAGGTAAAGCTATATTCTGAAGCTTCATCAAGGTTATCACCCAATACTTCAAAATCTTTTGTAGCAGCTTGGGCTTCTGTTATTGCGGCATCTCTGTCCATTGAGACATTAACATTAAGTGAGCCAATAAAATCATTCCAATAATAAGACAACCCTAGAATGCTCGCAATGGCAACAATACATGTGATAGATAAAATTTTATTATTTGTCATACTTTCCTCTTGTTTGTAAATGATATAGAATATAAAAAGTTCTAAAGGAATAATTATAAAAAAATATGTAACATACAATACTAAATAATAGAGGGAATAATTATGAAGAAAGAGAATTTAACCGAAGAGCAAATGATATTTCAAGACGCAGTGCGTACTTTTTTTGAGCGTGAATGCAAACCGCACTATGAACAATGGGAAAAAGATGGTATGGTCTCACGTGATATCTGGCTCAAAGCTGGAGAAAATAATTTTTTTGGAATAGATGTTCCTGAAGAATACGGTGGAATGGGTATTGACGACTTTCGCTATAATACCATTTTAATTGAAGAAGGCGTTAGATCTGAGAATACTGGATTTGGACACTCTGTACAGAACGATTTAGTCGTTCCATATCTCATTAGACATTGCAATGAAGAACAAAAAAAACGTTGGCTACCAAAAATTTGTAGTGGAGAAGCAATTGGTGCATTAGCAATGACAGAACCGAGCGGTGGTAGTGATTTAGCAGCTATTAAAACAACAGCTAAAGATATGGGTGACCATTATATCGTTAATGGAAGTAAAACCTTTATTACGAATGGAATACTAAGTGACTTCGTGATTGTCGCATGTAAGACTGATTCAAAAAATGGAGCTCATGGTATTAGCCTAATTGTCTTAGAACGTGGCATGGAAGGATTTGAACGTGGAAATAAGCTGCATAAAATTGGACAAAGAGCACAAGACACCGCTGAAATGTTCTTTAAGGATGTAAAAGTCCCTAAAGAAAATCTCTTAGGTGAAGAAGGTAAGGGATTTTATTACATGATGGAAAGCCTTCCAAAAGAACGACTGTCTATTGCAGCAGGATCAATTGCTGTCATAGAATTTGTATTAGAGATGACAATACAATATTGCCATGAACGTAAAGCATTTGGACAGAAAATTGGTAGTTTCCAGAATTCTAAGTTTAAACTGGCTGAAATGGCAACCGAAGCAGAAATAGCTCGTACATTTTATGATCAATGTGTCTTTGAATTAAACGATAAAAAACTTACTCCAGAAAAAGCTGCAATGGCTAAATGGTGGATAACAGAGTTAGAATTGAAAGTTGTTGATCAATGCTTACAATTACATGGCGGTTATGGATATATTCTTGAATATCCAATCGCAAAAGCTTATATCAACTCAAGAGTACAAACAATTTATGGTGGAACCACTGAGATCATGAAAGAGATCATTGGAAAATCGTTAGGATTTTAAATATGGGGAATAAATTAGAAGGAAAAGTAGCACTAATTACAGGATCAGGTCGTGGGATTGGTCGTGAATTAGCATTAATGTTAGCAAAAGATGGTGCGCATATCGTTGTAAACGATTTGGATAGTGACCCAGCAAATCAAACAGCAGAAGACATTATCGCAATGGGTGGAAAAGCTGTAGTATGTGCCGGTAGTGTAACTGATGATGATTTTGCAGAACGATTTATTAATACAGCACTTGATTCATTTGGCGGCTTAGATATTATAGTCAACAATGCTGGATATACATGGGATAATGTCATTCAAAAAATGGATGATAAACAATGGGATGCAATCTTGGATTGTCACTTAACTGCACCGTTTAAAATTCTCCGAGCTGCTCAACCGCACATTAAAAGACTATTTCTTGAAGAAAAAGAAAAAGGAATAACAAATTTTCGAAAAGTAGTTAATATATCTTCCACCTCAGGAATGTTTGGAAACGCTGGTCAAATCAATTATGCAACAGCAAAAGCTGGTGTAGTAGGAATGGCAAAAACGATGGCAAAAGAATGGGGGCGTTATAATGTAAATGTCAATGCTGTAGGATTTGGCCTTATTAAAACACGTTTAACTGATGCAGATGCTGAAAAAGAAGAGTCTTTGATTAATATTGAAGGAAATAAAATTAAAGTTGGAGTGAACTCTGCTGTTTTTCAATCAGCAAAAACAATGATTCCACTTGGAAGACCTGGCACTCCTCAAGAAGCTGCTGGTGCAATTTATATGTTCTGTATTCCTGAATCTAACTATGTCACAGGACAAATTTTAATGTGTCATGGTGGTGGATTTGGCTTATAATTAATGAAATATTTTTCTCCTCTACTTCCATTTCTTTTAGGCTGGATTTTATTATTATACACAGAAACATTCGCTTCAATTAGCCTAATCAATGGTCTTTCACAATTATTATTATTTGCACTTGTAGTGTGTTTACCTATATGGCGTACGGGTCGTATGTCATATGTAGATATTGGTTGGCCATGGGGTGTAGCACTGATTGGTATCTTGACTTGGTGCTATGGTGAAAGCGATAGTATTCGCATTATAGCTATTAGTATCATGTATATTCTTATTGGTGGTCGCATGGGACTTGGTTCATTAAAAATGTGGAGCCTAGGAATGCTAAATAAAGAATTTCCGCGTTACGAATATCAAAAACAACGTTGGCAAAGATCAGGAAAGAATAATACTGCTTTAGCAATGCAAATCGACGCAATCTTACAAGGCTTAGCCAATGCTTCTTTCCTAGCAATGCCAGCTTTTATCATTGCAAATAATTCAAACAGCACTATTTCACCGCTTGAAATTATTGGAAGTGTAATATGGCTTGGTGCATTTATAATGGAATCAGTTGCAGATATGCAAAAATTATCTTTTTTAAAAGAAATGAAAAAATTAGGAAAGAAAAATCAGGTCTGTAATGTTGGGCTTTGGAAATACACTAGACATCCAAATTATTTTGCTGAATGGATGGTTTGGAATGGGTTAATCATTGCATCTATTCCATCTTGGATTCTTTTATATGAAACAGAATCAATAACTATATGGATATTACTAGGATTAGGGCTGCTCTTTACCGCTAGAATGATGTATACAACATTAGTGTATCATACAGGAGCTATTCCATCAGAATATTATTCAGCACAGAAACGTCCTGCATACAAGTCTTATCAAGAAAAAACGAATATATTTTTTCCCGGCCCTAAAAACCCCCTTAATTAGAAAAGGTCTCAGTTTGAGACCTTTCGCAAATGCCTATGCTGAGGATTTGGTAGAGATTTTTATAAAGTAAGAAGATATTAATAATTGAGTGTAGGATATACTCATCTTACCTGCCTGAATCAAGTTGTATTACAGGACAGATTCTAATGTGCTTTCATAACGGATTTATCCTTAAGAGATATTTGCTATAATATTAAATATCTTAGTTATTATTAAGCTTATTATATAGCCAAGTAACTAAAAATCCACATATTGCACCATCAAAAAAGCCCCAAAATCCTCCGATCAGTCCTCCAATAAATGAAGTATCTATTCCTAGGTAGTATGGTTGTAAAAAAGTAACAATCTCGGTTATACCACACCATGCAAAGATCATTGTCATTGCACCCCAAAAAATACCGAAAGATAATGCAGCAGCTTTTGCATTTAAATCCATGGCTTAAATTACAGATTCTAGATTTAAAAATCTTTTATTTTTGATTTTTTAATCATTCTTTTAATAGGGATAATTGCCCAGAATATAAGCACAGAAAATGACACAACTATCCCTAAGTTGCTACCATAAAACTGATTCAAAACAGCGCCGGTATATCCCAATAATGCAGAAAAATCAAGTTTAAGGATGATTAATATTCTTGATAAATCAATAGGATTGAATAAAGTAGCAATGAGTGCAAACTTTTCCAATGGATAGCTATTAAAAACAATCATACTTATGAGAAAAAATCCATCATATACTATAGCAAGGATTAACCACACTAAAATTGCAATACCAAATCCTTTAATCTTGTCTTCATTGGATAGTGCTATATTATATGAAATAGCTGTAAAAATGAAAGTGAGTAGCACTCCGATAACAAGTAGGGTTAAAAAATTGATAATATATCCTGAGTTCAACAGTCCATATAACAAGAATGGAATACCCAATCCTAAAATGAGGCTAGATGATAGCGCTAAAGACAATCCAAGGTACTGTCCAAGAAAAATAGTTTTCCTTGTTAATGGCTGTGCCAATAATAGCCTGCTAAATTCAATTGAATTGTAATAATACATCACGCCAAAAATTGTTCCAATTAGAGGTATTAAGACTATAGTAATGTTCATCAAAATGATGATTGATTTTGATATATCTGAATTGAGAAAAAGAGTTGCAAGCCCTAAGATAAGGTAAAATAAAAAATAGATGTAACTCCACCTACTGCGCATTAAATCAAAAAAACTATATTTTATTATTCTAAGCATTGTTATTGACCATTATCTCTGCAATTGATTTTTCTAAAGAGTTCTTTTTTGTCATTGATTTCAATTTTTTGATAGAACCATCGAACGCAACTTTTCCTTCAATTAAGAAGATTATTTCTTTAGAGATAGATTCCACAAAGCTCATAATATGTGATGTGATAATAAAAGTACTGCCAGTCTTATGTCTGCTTATAATCAATTTTTTTAGCTTTATCAGTGATACCGGATCTAATCCTGATGTTGGTTCATCTAAAATAATTAGTGGTGCATCAAACATGAATGTGAGCACAATGTTTACTTTTTGTTTTGTTCCTCCTGAAAGACTGGAAAACTTCTTATTCAAAAATGGTTCGAGATGAAATATCTCGATTAACTCGCTATCACTTGTACTTTGTGTTTGATAATCAGATCGAATCTTCTTTATCATATCAATTAATTCTAGGACTTTCAAATTTGGAGGAAAATCAACAATCTGAGGCATATATGTAATATTGTTTTTATATGTCCATTTATTCTTTATCACTTCATCATTGATAGTCATTGAACCACGATTTGGAATTACTAATCCTAGGAGACATTTAATCAATGTAGACTTACCTGAACCATTAGGACCAGTAATAGCCAATATTTTACCTTCTTGCACCTTGACATCTATGCCAGACAAAGCTTTCACTTTACCAAATTTCTTATACAATTTTTTAATCTGAATCATAATATGTCGTTTATAATCTTAATACTTGGTGATTTATCTTTAATTTTTTCAGAAATAAATATTGGAGATACTTTCTCTGAAAAATTGATTATATCAATAAATAAACTTCTTATCAGAATAATAGATTCTGGTGTTTTATCTGTGATATAGGAAAATAATTTTACTGGCTGGTATTCTACATCTCCAACACCATCTCTATCTAAGTCATATCCATTATATTCTGACCAATAATTAAGGTGGAATTGGTTCTTATTCACTCTGCCATTATAAGATAAATCAAAAGAATTATTTATAAAGTCATTTTGAGTGAAAATATTTTCATAGCATCCTCCAGTAATTTTTAATGCCCAGCCGTTGTTATTAAAAACATTATTCTTATAATCAATTCGAGTAGATCCTTCTACATTAATTCCGATTGTATTCTTTTGAAAAATATTGTCTGTAATTTCTGCGTCATATATTTCCTTCAAAAGTAGACCAAATGATGCTGTACCCCAATTGTCTCTAAAGATATTATGTTGCATTGTGATATTTTTTGAGAACATTACCGCAACACCTGCTGCATTATTTTCAAATAAGTTATGATGATATGTATTATCATTTGAAAACATAAAATGCAGTCCATATCTCATATGATTAATACTTTTGTTATGATAAACCTTACTATTCTTTACAAATTCTAAATAAATACCATCTCTCATTTGTTCAATAGTGTTGTTATGTATTTCTATATTAGAGGAATGCCATATATGAATACCATTTCCTGAGCTTACTTCATCTATAGCATCTCCATAGATGCTATTATCTGTAATAGATCCGTTTTTTGATCTTTGAATGAGTAATGCAAAGAAAGGGTTATGAAATATGTTATTTGTAAATGTGAAATTATTGATACCGAATGCATATATTGCGGCGATATCTTTCGTGTATGATCTTTTGATATTGTTAATTGTAAACCCGGTAATTGTGGTATCATCTGCATATATATGGAATACTCCACCCTTAAACTCCGCATCTATAATTGCATTATTGCCTATGATTGTCATTGACTGTCGTATTTCAATATCATGTTCAAAATATTTTCCTTCTTCTACAATAATTGTATCACCTATGGTAGCGACTGCAACAGCATCTGTTATGTTAGTTAAAGAGCATGCATCACAAACATTAATAGTTTGAGCATTGATGGGAGCAAGATTTAATAATGTTAATTGAAAGATAAGTGTTAAATATTTTCTCAATCTATTCATATTGTTTTTTTAATTCTTCCCATGTTAAAATAGCATCAATATCTTGATGGTCAAATAAATCTAATGCGTCATTACTTCTAAATGCTGTAAGGTAATCGCCCATCGGACTTGGAATACCATCATAAATGATATATACGCATTGTTGAGCATCAGATAACTCAGAGGGATTTCCATAGGTATTTACCAGGAACATTGAATAATCATTGAAGTTTTGAGTGCTTAGAGAATTCATCATACATTCTATTGAATCATACATGAATACTTTACCATATTGACTTACTAGTTCTGCTCCATGCTGTTGATCTATAATATGCATTTTACAGTGAGTACAAATATCTTGTCCGTAATTAATCGGTCTCATCTGATTACTACAAGACAGTACAAAGAATATGATTAAGACAATTTTAATCAGTTTGTGCACGTTTCTTCCTTCTTTGTTTATATCTCTCCTTCCACCTGATAAGAGAATCATGATCCTTCTTCCAATCAATAAAATAAGCATAAAGTCCAAGTCCCATGGAACAAAATAATAAATAGGCTCCTGTTGCCGGATAAGAAGTTGCAGTAAAATTTAATATCTCTCTTGTTCCGATTAATGGAGGTTGATATGATAATGGTTGGTTAAACTCATCCACAAATTTAATTGCAGCGCCTTCATGAAGATTATGGCCATAAGAATGTTCCCATAACCAAAAGTCATACATACCTAAAAGGCCTAGAATAGACATAGCCACAAACCATGCTAAGTAACCACTTTTACGACCAATTATTCCTGCAAATATTCCAAAAAAAGTCATTGCAAGTACAATTTTGGGAAAATATTCAAACTCTTTCATCATTTCAGGCATTACTTCCATTCCAATATAATGATTCAGAAGATTAATATTTTTTATATCATTTGGATTCATATCTGTTAACTTGTTAATCCATATATTCATTCCAATTGCTTCAGGATATTGTGGTGCAATGAGTGTTATTTGCCATAATGGAACGCAAAATAGTGTTAGTAGCAATAGTGATCCTATTACCATTATTATTTGTGATTTCTTTATTGAATACAATCTTTTCTCCCTTATAACCCGTTTAGATATTCATATACGATCTTCCAGTCTGCATGAGGATTATCTGCTACAAACTGTTTCATCTCTTTCTCAATATCTGTTGTTACCACCCATTTTTCATATTCTTTATTTTTATCGGTTATTTTTACAATATATCTTGAAGGATATTTTCTTTTTTCATAATTAACTGAATGTTTCATTGTGCCTCTCTTTTTCAGCTTAGTAATCATATTAATATTAAAATCTCATTTAGCGTATCATTATTAATCTGAACAATATTTTTAACAATAATAAGTTCAAATTATAGTATGATTTTTAATAGACTATAAGAAGAGTATAAAAGCTCCTTATAGAACTATCTCTACATAGTCAAAAGAACAGCATAGTATCCTAAAATTATTAAACATGCTATTACGATTACTATACAATACCCTATAAATATGGCTGTTTTCATAACCTTTCCTTTTTTTTTGTCAACCCAAAGAGTTGCGTCCTAGGCTATTATTGTTTAGCGGCAACAGTATTTATTAATAGCCTAAGACTTGTCTTCATCAACTTTCCCCTAAAGACCAACTCAAACCTATATCTGAATCTGCTGGTGAAACGCGAACATACCCTTGCATTTCTTGATGCAAGGCAGAACAGAAGTCTGTACAATAAAATGGCCATACTCCTGGACTTTTTGGTTTCCACACAAATGTTTCGGTTTGTCCTGGCATTACCAACAATTCCGCATTATTTGCACCAATAATTGCAATACCATGAGGAACATCATAGTCTTGTTCAAGATTAGTAACGTGAAAATAAACTGTGTCACCAACCTTTACTCCTTCAATATTATCTGGAGCAAAGTGCGTTCTAATTGTTGTAAGATATATATGCACATTACTGCCCTCTCTTACTACTTTTGTGTCAGCTTCAGATTTAGTAGCATATGGATGATGATTCTCTTCTAATCTGTATATTTTTTTAGAATGAGGTTTTATTAGATCTGCTGGAATTCCTGCGGCATAATGAGGCTCACCTACAGTAGGAAAATCAAGGAGCAATTCCATTTTTTCTCCCGTAATATCATAGAGTTGAGCTGATTGTGTTACCTCAGGACCAGTAGGTAGATAACGGTCTTTTGTTATCTTATTTAATGCAACCATGTATTTTCCAAATGGTTTCTGTGAATTACCTCCAGGAATCATTAAATGTCCAGGAGAATAATACGTAGGTTTCTTATCAAGCACTTCCCAAGTTCCTAATTTCCATTTTACTACTTCAGAAGAAATAAAGAATGTAGTGTAAGCATTTCCTTTTCCATCAAACTCCGTATGTAATGGACCAAGTCCTGGTTGTTTAACTACTCCAGCTAACACATCTTCAAAGTTTACAATTGGAATGCCATAGGCATCTCCATCAAACTTTTCATTTTCAATGGCATCAATCATTTTTGAAAACGAATGCACTGTAACATTAGCAGATAGTTTTCCGCTTCCAACGATATATTCACCACTTGGATCAATGTCGCATCCATGAGGTGATTTTGGCATAGGTAGGAAATAAACAATGCCAGGATATTTCTCAGGATCAATCATTTTGACCTTATCCATCATAGTGCTTGTAGCTGAATGAGTATGCTCATCATAAATGTTATGCGCATATTTACTATCAATTGTATCAAATTTACCTTGCTTGATATATTCCTCAGCCTTCTTCCAATTAACAGCAGCAATAAAGTCCTTATCTCGCTGAGATGCATTCACCTCTAAAAGCGTGTTGCCTTCTTCAACATTGTAGGTGGTAAAAAACATCCATCCATGAGACTTTCCTCTTCCGGGATGTGCTTTATCATAATCAAATCCAGGCATCATAATTTGAAAAGATAGATCCATTTCTCCTGAATCTTGATCTACACCAACGAATGACAATACTCCTTTGAAGTTTCCTTTGTATTCATTAATTGGCATATCCCTTTGCGGAACCGGAACTGCAAAGCGTGTTCCTGCTACAACATATTCTGTATTATCTGTGACATAAGGCGAACTATGATTCCCGGCAGAATTAGGAAGTTCAATAATTTCTGCTGTTTCAAATGTTGTTAAGTCAATTCTAGCTATTCTCGGTGTATTGTTTTCATTAATAAACACCCATCTTCCATCTAATACTCCATCTGTTTGAGAGATATCAGGATGGTGAGAATCTCCCCAAGGTATAAACCCAAATGATGTATTTAATAATGGTTTAGTTTCTTCATTATAGCCATAGGATTTTTCTGCATCTTGTGAAAAAACAGGAATGATTTTGAATAATCTTCCAGAAGGCAATCCATAAACAGACAGTTGTCCGCTGAATCCTCCCGAAAGAAATGCATAAAATTCATCATGTTCCCCTGGTGCTATGTATGATTTTTCTGCAATATTATTAGATAACGCTCCTTCATCACCAGAATTAACGCATGCTCCAACAAATAAAAGTAATATGACAGAAAATAATATTCCTTTTTTCATTTTTCTACTCCTCGATTTTCATTTTTTGTTCTATTGTTTTATCATATTGTCTAAAATATTCAAGAATTGCCCTCGCTTCTTGCGGAGTCAGATTTTGATTAGCCATAGGAGCTATATATTCCATCAATAATTCTCTAGCTATAAGATTTTCTTTTACCATGACCTCAGGATTGAGTATCATATTCATTACCCATTCTGGAGATCTCCTTAGCGTAACACCATCTAATGCAGGGCCAATAAATTTTTTGTCCATTTTATGACAAGAAGAACAATATTGATTAAATTTTTCTAATCCTTCAGATGCCATTCTTTGATCAATATCATCAATAACTCTTATTGTAGTAATTGGACCAATTCCTTTATCTAGTAGCAAAGGATTGGTTGGCTCTAACGGCTCACTAGAGCAAGATATGAGCACCAAAACCGTTATCATTATCATATTTGTAGTTTTCATAGTATTCCTTTTTTCATATTTAGAGATTTAAGTTGTATTGTATATCTAGTTTTTAATGAGATATACAAAGAGTAGCTCTTTGCGCTATACTATCAAATGCGAGTAAGTGCTACGCTTATCTGATTGTAGAAATATTTCTCGGGGGAAAATCACGAATAATGTGATGTGAAATGAGTGCAATTAACAATAGCCATGTGTCTTTCATTATTGAACCTCTTTATATTTCAACTCATTGTGATATAATGATCTATGAATTTTATTTATTGGATATAGATTTAGGGAAGCTCTAAAACTCAAGTTTTGGTATAGAGCTTTGTTATTTTCTTGGGAAAAAATTTCTGTAAAATAATTACCCATATCCTAATTATAATATGTAAAAAATTGATAGTCAAGCATAAAACCGACTTGTTAGTCGGTTTATTTTAAAAAATATTATCTTATGTTGCAAGAATACAATCTAGCGTAACAAGCTATCAATCACGCTTGGATCTGCTAAAGTAGAAATATCACCTAAATCGTCTGTTTCATTTTGGGCAATTTTCTTTAAAATGCGGCGCATAATCTTACCTGATCTTGTTTTAGGCAATCCATCACAGAATTGAATCACACTTGGCTTAGCATGAGGACCAATAATCTTTGTCACTGTTGCTAGAATATCTGCTTTGATATCCTCAGATGGATCAACACCTGTCATTAAGGTAACAAAAGCATAAATCCCTTCCCCTTTAATATCGTGGGTATATCCAATCACAGCAGCTTCTGCTACTCCGTTTGCAGCACCAATGGCTCCTTCAACTTCTGCGGTACCAATACGATGTCCTGAAACATTTAATACATCATCTACTCTACCCGTAATCCAATAATATCCATCTTCATCAACAAAAGCTCCGTCCCCTGTGAAATAATTCCCAGGTGCTTGAGAAAAATAAGTATCCTTAAAACGCTGATGATCTCCATATACAGTTCGCATCTGACCTGGCCATGACTGAGTTATCACTAAATATCCTGTGGTATTCGGTTCTGTAATTGTGTTTCCATCTTCATCAAGCAATGCAGGCTCAATTCCAGGCAATGGTAATGTAGCAGACCCCGGTTTTGTTGGAACACAGCCTGGGATTGGAGACATAAGAATTCCTCCAGTTTCAGTTTGCCACCACGTATCAACAATTGGACATTGTTCTTTCCCAATCACTTGAAAATACCAATGCCATTCAGGTGATTTAATTGGCTCTCCCACTGTTCCTAATACACGTAAACTTGATAAATCATATTGATTTGGGAAATCATCTCCCTCTTTCATTAATGCGCGTAATGCGGTGGGGGCTGTATAAAAAATATTTACTTTATGTTGTTCTACAATTTGCCAGAAACGTCCGTTGTCAGGATAATTTGGTACGCCTTCAAAAATAACTTGAGTCACCCCATTAGAAAGAGGTCCATATACAATATAAGAGTGTCCTGTAATCCAACCAATATCTGCAGTGCACCAATAAATATGATCTTTGTGATGATCAAAAACCATTTCATGTGTGTGAGAAGTATATACCATATAGCCACCAGTTGTATGCAATACACCTTTTGGTGTACCAGTCGATCCAGAGGTATACAGAATAAATAAAGGGTCTTCAGCATCCATTATTTCAGGCTCACATATGGTGTCACATCCATCAATAAAATCATGCCAATAGATATCTCTACCTTCTTGCATTTCTACATCATTTTGACACCTATCTACTACTACAATTTTTTCTAAAGATGGGCACTCATCTGCAATGTGATTGGCATTCTCTTTCATTGGAATATCATGCTTTGTACCACGCACACCATTGTCTTGAGTGATCAACAATTTGCATTCAGAATCATTAATTCTATTTTTCAATGCATCGCTAGAAAATGCTCCAAATACCACAGAATGTACTGCGCCAATACGTGCACATGCTAACATGGCAACAATTGCTTCTGGAATCATTTGCATATAAATACATACACGATCCCCTTTTTTAATATTTGCTTTTTTTAGTGCATTGGCAAATTGAGATACGTGTACTAACAATTCATTGTAGGTAACATCTTTAGTGACATTGACATCATTTGACTGCCAAATAAGTGCAGTCTTTTCACCTAATCCATTTTGAATATGGCGGTCAATACAATTATAAGATGCATTGAGTTTTCCATTGGTAAACCATTCAATATGTGCATTGTGATAATTTGTTTTATTGACATCGGTCCATTTTTCAAACCAATCAATTCTTTCTGCAATCTTTGCCCAATATGCCTCAATGTTTTCACGAGAAGATGCTTTAATCTTTAGATACTCTTTGAGACTATTAAAACCAATTGAGGATGAAAAATCCCCAGGAACATTGTATTCTTTACTCACAATGCTAATTTAAAAGAATCCCCCTTAAAGGTGAAGTCAATTATTAGCTATTTATTTTTGCAATACAGCCAACAACCGCCAGCTAGTAGTAGTAATAGCCACCAATATTGTGTTAAAAATTCCATTTTATTTCCTCTATTTAATTGCTATATAAAAAGGCAAAATCTTATGATTGACATAAAGATTTGCTTTTTTTAGTGCTACATAATTTACAAAAAAATATTAAAATAGGCGAATGATACATAATATTTCTCTGGTAGACATCCTATTTTAGGAAGGTATTACATAGAAAAATATAGAGATAAAATGACTGAAACTTCCTGCAATAACAAATAAGTGCCAGATAAAATGATTATAGGCAATACGATTATCCATTAAATAAAAAAAGACACCTATGAGATAGGATATACAGCCTACGGCTAACCATACTAAACCATCATAAGGTAATAATCGTATCAAATCTTCAGTATAGAAAAGGCAGGTTGCTCCCATTGCAACATATAAGAATGTTGAACTAATATTATATTTTCCAAGCGTAAATGATTTCCATAAAATTCCAAGCAATGCAATGCTCCAAATTAAACCAAATAAAATCCATCCTCTTTGTCCTTGTAGTAATACAAGCGCATAGGGTGTATATGATCCTGCAATCATTGTATAGATAGCAAACATATCCAGTATTCTATATCGAGTACGTTCTTTAGGATCTATTGATCGATGATACATCGTTGATGTAATAAACATTAACATAAGAGTAATGCCAAAAATAGTAAGGCTAAAAATATAGATTGGATCACCCGTGCTTACACTTTTCACAATCAAGAAAGGAAAACATATAGCACTGCATAAAAAACCATACCAATGGCTTAATACGTTCAGTCTTTCTTCTTTTTCAGAATAAAAATAAGTTGAATTGGTATCTTTATGGCTCATTATTTATAGTGAACCTACAACATAATCATATATTTTTTGAAGAATTTTTTATATGGTCAGCATATTGAGTCTTAATTAAGTTTCGATGTGAATTATAAACCTTATAAAAATCTAAATAGTTCCAAAAAAGAACAAATTATAACAATGTTTGATCGCATTGCTAATACATACGATCGATTAAATGGTCTGATCACATTTGGGATGGATAAAAAATGGCGTAAGCGTGTAGCTAAAATGATTGCTAGCAATCATCCTAGCAATATACTAGATGTAGGAACAGGCACTGGAGCTTTAGCTATTGATTTAGCCAAACAACCATCGGTCAAAATAGTCGGTATTGATATTTCAGAAGAGATGTTAGCTCTTGGTAGAAAAAAAATAAGGCATTTAGGTTTAGATGATACCATTACAATGCAATTAGATGATGCTGAAGCGCTATCATTTGATTCCAATGTGTTTGACGCAATAGGAATTGGATTTGGCGTAAGAAATTTTGAAAATCTTCATCAAGGTTTATCTGAATTGCTACGTGTATTAAAACCTGGTGGTCAACTAGTAATATTGGAAACTGCTGTTCCAAAATACTTCCCACTCAAACAAGGGTATTATCTATATTCTCGTCTCATGATCCCTATGCTTGGGAAGATAATCTCTAACGATAAACTCGCATATGAATACTTGTCTGATTCTGCAGGTATATTTCCTCATGGAGAAAAATTTAGTGCTCTATTAAAAGAGAGCGGTTTTACACATGTAAAAGACAATCCTCAAACACTTGGAATCGTTTCTATTTATTCGGCAATCAAACCATTAGATAATTAAAAATATATTATTAAATTGAATCCATAAAATAATGCAATATTTTAAATCAATAATACAACTATCATTTTTAATGATCCTTTTTTCTATCATTGGATGTAATGCCAGTGAGCAATCAGGTAGTATTTCAGGTGAAAACAATCAAGTATATGGTGAACCAGGAACGCCATTAATCTTAATTTCAATTGATGGATTTCGATGGGACTACTTTGATAAAGTAGATACTCCTAATCTTGATAAAATTATTAACGAAGGAGTGAAAGCTGAAGGGTTAAAAACGTCATATCCTTCGAAAACTTTTCCAAATCATATCAGTATTGTTACTGGTTCTTACCCTTCAAATCACGGAATCATTTCTAATTACTTTTATGATGCAGAGTTTGATGAATATTTTTATATAGGTGCTGGAAGTAAAGCAGCACAAGATGGAAAATGGATTGATAGAGAACCGGTTTGGGTAACAGTTGAAAAACAATTAAAACGTGCAATGATTATGTTTTGGCCAATGTCTGATGCTGAAATTATGGGTATAAGACCATCAAACTATTATGTATATAGCGATGATCCATCAGCTACTTCACGTATGCATCGACTATTATCCTGGTTAGATTTAACTGGCAATGATAGGCCAACCTTTCTTGCATCTTACTTTAGTATTGTTGATAGCGCAGGTCATCATTATGGACCTGATACGCAAGGAACTATTGATGAGATAGTTGTTGTAGACAATGCAATAGGGTATCTATTAGATGGATTAGAATCCAGAGGCATTCTTGATGCAGTGAATATCGTGATTGTTTCAGATCATGGAATGACTGATACGCCTGAGTCCAAAATTATTAGTATTGCTGACTATATTAATTTAGACGAAGTCGTCACTGTTGGCGGAGGTCCATTTATGGAAATTCGTCCAACCGAAGATAATCTAGAAGCAGTATATCAATCATTACAAGACATTGAACATACACAGGTCTTTAAAAAAGAAAATATTCCTGCAAAATTTAACTATCGTGATAATGATCGCATTGAACCGATACTGCTCCTTGCAGATGAAAACTGGAGTATCATGACTCCTGGACGTACACCCTCTCTTGGAACACATGGTTATGATCCAGATTATAAATCAATGAATGGAATTTTTATCGCTCGAGGACCTGGATTTAATTCTGGATTTCTTGGCCCAGAAGTACACAATATTCATTTATATGAAATGATGTGTCACTTAATGGGTGTTACTCCTGCTATCAATGATGGAGACATCACTATTACTGCTCCATTTCTAAAATAAGTTATAGTAAAACTTATAATTGACCTTTATCTAGAATGCTAATGAAATTAGTAATACGGTAAATATTATTATCCAAGCAGATACAAGGAATATGATAATCTTAATTGATGGTTCTTCTTTATTCATTGGATAAAATTTGTTAAAATATTGTACGTAATTTAATAAACAACTATGGGGTTATAATGAAAAAACTACTCTTAATGGTCATGTTTACAACAATGGCCTTCTGTCAGTATAATGGTGACGGAGAAAACAATACAGTTATTACATGGTCTTTATATAAATGGACACCACTTTCAGAGGTTGAAGATGGATCTAGAGCAGATCGTGCAGCAGCTGTTACAGAATACAACAAAAAACGAAATCAAGCTTCTAAGCTTTTAAAGAGCTCAATGTTTCTTACTCATTATTGGACTGGTGCCGTTGAAGATGTGCATCGTATAAGTGAATTTCAAGATATGAATGAAGCAACGGTATATTCAGGTGGTGGTGAGAATCTAAATTCCAAAGCTTGGGGTGATACGGATGAACGCAAAGCTGCAGTGATGGCTAATGGTAAATATTTTGATTCCTATCATGAAGATTTGCATATTTTTGAGAATCATGTCGCACTTGAAAAGAAACGTACAGGAGGATATGGAGACTGGACTTATGTTGCTGTAACAGTTTCGTATCTAAAACCTCTAGGGGCAGTTGAAGACGGATCTAGAGAAGAGCGTTACAAGCTAATGAAGAAATTTCAGAAAGAAGTAATTGGGAAAAATCCAAAAATTCTTAGCCAAAGAGTATTAACACATTTGTGGTCTGGAAAGATTGAAAATGGACTATGGCCAGTAGTAACTGTTTCTGAATATAATTCAATGGAAGATGTTGATAATGCAGGGGATGACAATCCAGCACTATGGCAAAAAGCTTTTTCAGAAGCAGAAGGTTCAGCCTACGCAAAATACTGGGATAATGATCGTCATGAAGATCTAGGTCTTTTTATGAACTTTACTCCAGCAAATAAATAAACGACAGTAAAGAGTGTACATATTAAAGGGCTGATACTTTATCAGCCCTTTTTTTTGTAACTTCTAAGAAATAAAGGAGAAAATAATGCATATATTAATTATCAATTTTAGTCTTGATGGTATTTCTCATGAAGAATATTGCAAAGTTGCGGATGAACTTGCACCTGTTTTTGCACAAGTAGCAGGTTTAAAATCAAAAACCTGGTTGTCTGATCAAGAAAACAATGTTTATGGTGGAGTGTATATATTTGAAAGTGAACAAGCGCTTAATGACTATTGCGCCGGGGAGCTTTTTGCTGGCGTTGGAAGTAATCCAAATTTTACAAATATAAGTGTAAAATCTTTTGGAGCGCTTGAAGGTCCAAGCAAGACATGTAACAACTGCTGCAAAGACTGTGACTGTTGCGACGGCGATGACTGCTGTGACTGTTGTTAAAAATAGACTATAGAAATAAAAAAGGCGGATATTGTATCCGCCTTTTTTCATATCATAACCTATCTATTTGATAAGCTTTAAAACTGTTAAATAATATATCACTGGCGCTATCAACCAGATTAGCTGTGGTATGATAGTCATGTTATTTCCATTAATGGATATAAAAGTGGGATTATACCAGTTATCTAAAAACAACCACAATTTTCCATTACAATTTAAATCAATTAAAAATTCTGATATACTCCCCCAAACAATCATAATAAGAAGTGCTTTTGCATTAAATTGGTTGAGATAATTTGTATCTTTTAAAATAGTGTTACAAAAAAATATTCCTATGAGAAAAATTAAGCTATCTAAAAAAGCATAATTGATATTACGTGCTAGTGGAAGATCAATTGGCCAATCTACTAATATTAAATGGAAGGATTCTCCGGCTAATGCAAAAGGAATCTCCCATGTAAATCCAACGCATATTCCTATAATAAATAATGTGATAATTTTTTTCGATATATATCCTAATTGGTAAAGTAGAAAGAATATAATAGGAGAAGAAGATCCTACTATAAAAGCAATCCACATCATTTGATTAGCGGTAAGAAAATTCATTTATCCCTTAATAATAGTAGTGCCTGCTTTACCATCAATTGCTTTTTGGATATTAGATATATTAGTAATAACTGCTTTTTCCCCATGATGTTTTAAAAAATGAATCGCTGATCGAATCTTAGGCCACATACTCCCTTGCTGGAAATGTCCTTCTTCTTGAAGTTGTTTAGCTTCTGTGTCGGTCATTTGATCAATCGGTGACTGGTCTGGTGTATTATAGTTTCTATATACTTGATCTATATCAGTGATGATATAGTATTCTTGTGCACGAATTACTCTTCCTAATTTTGCTGCACTTAAATCTTTATCTACTACAGCATCAATACCCTTTAATTTGTCTTCATCCGTATTATATACTGGAATACCGCCTCCGCCAGCTGCAATAACAATTGTGCCAGATTCAACTAAAGTACGAATACTAAGGCCATGCATCACAAATTCTGGATCTGGTGATGGAACTACCCTTCTCCATTGTCCAGGTTCTTGCTCTTTAATATCCCATCCCATATTTCTAGCTAGCTCTTCAGCTTCTTCAAATGAATACCTTTTTCCTACAAATTTTGTTGGGGTTTGAAAGGATGGATCGTCTGCATTAACAATGACCTGAGTCACCATTGTTACTACTTCTTTTTCAATTTTTTCTTCACGTAATGCATTCTGGAAAGTCTGTTGAATCATATAACCCATTGTTCCCTGTGTTCCTGCTACACAAATACCTAGCGGAATAGGAGAAACAACATCTCGTGTTAAATCCATACGTAATAATTCATCTCCTACTTGTGGACCATTTCCATGCGTAAGACATACATTATAATCACGACGAACAAATTCCATAATCTGATTAAAAGAGTTACGAGTGTTATTGAATTGCTCAGACATAGTCCCTGCTTCTTTCTTTTGAGAAAGAGCATTCCCTCCGAGTGCAATGATAGCTGTATTTTTCATATTATAATTTATGCAAAGTCAACGTACTGTGACGTCATTTTTTTCTCATCATCAGAGGCATAATGTAAATGCCAATTCTTTAATCTAGGATACATTTGTGATTTGGCATACGATGGGAAGAAAGTAAATAACAAAATATAGGTTAAATATCCAGAAGGTAGAGAGATTCCACTATCTAAACATGGATGTAACTCCCAAAATTCTTTTCTTGAATTCACATGGTGATCAGAATGACGTGTCAGATTATATGTGAGATAACTGGTCATTCGGTTATTGGAGTTCCATGAATGATGATATTCAACAGGTTTTCCTTTAACGCGCACAAGGCCATAGTGCTCTATAAAATTTGTAATCTGAAAAATATAATTTGCAACTACTCCTAATGCGATATAGGTCACCATCCCTATCCAGTTAACGAAGTATCCTATTAAACAAAACAAAATAATAGTGCGTAAATACCCAACAAGAATTCTATTTCTGAATGAGAAGATAGCTTGGTTTCTACGTCTGAGTTGTCTTGTTTCAATTCCCCAAGCATGAATATGCTCTTTGATAAAAGCTGTCACAGCAAATTTAAGGGGATTATCTCCAGCAGAAGCCGTCACAGGGTCTTCACTAATAACACCAATATTTTTATGATGTCCATAAATGTGTTCAATCGCAAAAGCTGGAAGCCAAGATCCTGCTAAAGCCCAATTGCCTACTTCACAGTCAAATTTCTTGCTTTTTCTGTGTACAAGTTCATGACCAACATTAATCCAACTCAATGCCATTTGAAGACCAATAATTGGCACATAGAATAAATGATATAATTCAAAACCATTGGATACTTGTGTTAAAAATAGGTACAGCACAATAAAGAATAATGGAACATTAATGAAAACTGCTAAATCTAATAGGAAAGGGAAGCGATATTTGGGTACAGATAGATCGTTGCCAAGAAAAATCTCTCCAATAGTGATGAGTGCAACAATAGATGAAGCAATGACTAAGCCTGGCACACCATCAATATAGACTGCAATACCTAGCGCCACAAGAAAGATAGGTGACAAATAGAATTTCAAGTATGCAAAAAATGAATTCATACTATTCTTCGTTAATCAGCACCTCTAGCTTTACATTAATATCATCAATCCCTTCTCTAATTTTACGAAACTCATCATTCTGAGCTCCGCCAAAGAGTAGAGATGCAATTAATAGAATGCGAAATGCCTGCCAAAAAGTAATTTCTTTTAGTCCAAATACTTCAGGTATAGTCATATTCCACAACCATAGAAGAAGTCCGCTAAGGACAAAAAGAACAAGCAATATAACAAGCAGCACAGTTAATATTATTCCGAATGTTTCCATAGTAATTAAATCTACAAAAAAAGGACTGCCAAAACAGTCCTTTTTTTCTCGAGTTATAGCTTAAACCGTGGGCGATGAGAGATTCGAACTCCCGACGTCCTGCGTGTAAAGCAGGCGCTCTGACCAGCTGAGCTAATCGCCCCAAAAGTGAATGAAATTAAATTCTTAGATTAAATAATCCAACAAATTACTTTTTAAGATCTGGG
>DASCOP010000001.1:0-9073 GCA_036012065.1 Fidelibacterota bacterium | reverse complement strand
GGGATTGCAAAAATTAGATCAAATAATCATTGGGAAATACAAATAGATAGCGAGACAGCAGAAATCTTTTCTGTTAATTACAGACGATCAGATATTATTGAATCTGTGCACGATGGTTCTTTTTTCACAGATTACGTCAAGTTTGGATGGTTTGTACCTACGGGAATACTCTTAATTGTCGTTAGTATATCAGGTATCTATATGTTTTTGTTCCCATTGATGCTTAAAAATAAAAGGACTAAATTGAAAAAATGAAAAGAGTAATATTACTACTATTATTTAGCATTTTGTTATCACAAAACGGAAATACAGATAACAAGACACACAATATTTCTCTTGTAGCTACATCAAATGTATTTGCAGAGTATTATGATTGCGGTTGTCCAAAAGCACCTTTAGGAGGGCTAGCAAGAAAGGCATTCTTTTTTAATAATATGATGTCTGATAAGAAACCTCTGATTTTTGATGCAGGAAATACGTTTTTTTCCCATAATTCTATTAATCCGGATGGGCTAAAAGCAGGTCAGAAAAAATATAAAGCAAAAAACTTTGTTGATGTTCTTGAACTGATTGGTTATGATGTTGTAAATATTGGGTCTAACGATTTTAAGTTAGGACAGGCTTTTCTAGAAGATATCACTTCTGAATCGTCAATCAATTTTATATCAGCAAATTTATATAACAAGAGTACAAATAAACTCTTATTTGAGCCTTATCATACATTAGAGGAAGATGGTGTTAAGATTGGATTTATAGGGCTGAGCGAAGCAACCAGATACAAATCTATAGATAATAAAAATTTTATATCAGAAGGTAATAAATATATCGAGATAGTAGATCCGGAGGTAGATATTGTAATATTACTGATAGATCTTAGCTCAAATAATGCAGTTGACCTCTCAAATGCATTTCCTAAAGCAGATTATATCTTCTTAAGTGGAGTGACTAAGAGAACTGAACCTAGAAGCAAGCAAGCTCAGGATGGACCTTTAGTGTATTCTACTGGTATTCAAGGAAAGCACTTAAGTATTGTTGATATAAGGATAAAAGATCTAAATAAAGCTATAGAAGATATCTCGGCGTCGTTTAATCGTCTTCAAGAGATAGATTTCCGATTAAAGAAATTGCAAGCCGCTGATCCCTCAAAATCGTTAGAAGAGATTTATGCCAATCAGCCTAATGTGATGGGCTTGATAACTAAATATCAAAAAGAAGCCTTTGAATTGGGTCAGTCTTTGGCAAAGTATGGAGATCGTAGTATATTCTTTAGCGTTCCTCTGTCACCGAATATCCCTGACGATAAAGATGTGGCAGCGTTTATTCAAAATATAGCAGATAACGCAGATTTTTCTTTTGAAAAACCATAATTTTGTTTTATTATGAACCACACATGCGAGTGTAGCTCAGCTGGTAGAGCACAACCTTGCCAAGGTTGGGGTCGCGCGTTCGAATCGCGTCACTCGCTCAGTCTTTAATCCATCTTAGAAAACTATCTATTATTCTCTTATGAACGAGCATTGAGCTCTTTTTTAACTCTTTTTCTCTTATTTCCAAATACCAGTCTAACATATTGTCATCAATATGTTTCATCATGATACCAGATCCATATCTTTTAACGATTATTTCTTTAAAAGTATCGAGGTGGTAGTTTTGAAGCTGTATTGAGCTCTTTTTAGGAGGTTTTGTATTAAAATGTATGGTTTTATGCTTTAAGTAGGTTTTAATGGCGTTATTTAGCTGCATTTCTTGTTTTCCACCTTTTTTAATTGAAAAAATACGATCAAGCTCTTTTTTTTGTTTTAAGCAGTCACCCCAGGTTAGGGTAGGGCCAATTTTTCCTAAAGTTATATTAAAATACCTTTTTTTGTTTTTTAAAGGATCGTAAGCATAAATCGAATACATTACATATCCATCATTTTTCCCATTTCTTTTTCGTTTATAAATACTACTCATAATTCTATTTTCTCTTTAAGTTTTGATATAAATATGCTACAAAAAAACTTAACACACAATTATTATCAACATAATGTTGAAAACTTTATAAATATAACAATATTTGAATTTAAGAAAATAATATTAAAATAACATAACTTTTTTTATGAGTAAAAATATAGAGATTATTAGTAACAATAGAAAAGCTTTTCATAGCTATACAATTATTGATAAGTATGAAGCAGGCATGATCCTCCTCGGTAGCGAGGTTAAAAGTTTAAGAGAAAAGAAATTAAACTTGAAAGATAGTTTTGTTTCAATTAAAGATAACAAAGTTTTGTTAATTGGAGCCCATATTAGCTCATATTCTCATACAGGTTTTTCAGGCCATTCTCCGACGAGAAATAGAGAATTATTGCTGCACAAAAATGAGATGATTAGACTGAAGAATGTTGTTGCTCAAAAAGGATTAACAATTGTCCCTTTAAAGGCTTATTTTAAGAACGGTATAGCGAAGATTCAGTTTGCTACAGCCAAAGGAAAGAAAATATACCAGAAAAAAGACGCTTTGAAAATGAAAGATTTAGATAGAGAAGCTCGACGAGAAATGAGTGAAAAATAATGGGATTTTTACCAGTAGACGATCAGTTAGAAATTATATCTAGGGGGACAGAAGAGGTAATTCCACTTCAAGACCTTCGACATAAGCTAGAATTTTCTATTAAAAATAAGAAACCTCTCGTCGTGAAACTTGGTTGTGACCCTAGTAGACCAGATCTACATATTGGGCATAGCGTTGTTCTCCAGAAATTAAGAGATTTCCAAGATTTAGGACACCAAGCTATCCTTGTAATTGGCGATTTTACAGCAATGATCGGTGACCCTTCTGAGCGCAATAAAACACGCCCACAGCTTACTCTTGAGGAAGCGAAAGCTAATGCAGAATCATATATAGAACAATCTAAGGTTATACTTGATGTAAAGACCCTTAAAGTCTTATTTAACAGTACTTGGCTTAATAAGATGAACTTCTCTGATGTAATAAAAATGAGCAGTAAGTATACCGTTGCACGTATGATTGAAAGAGACGATTTCACTAAACGTTTTGAATCAGAAATTCCTATTTCAATGCATGAGTTTTTATATCCGCTAGCGCAAGCAATGGATTCTGTAGAAATTAATTCTGATGTAGAATTAGGTGGCACAGATCAGAAGTTCAATTTATTGGTTGGTAGGGATTTACAGCGAGAATATGACCAAGAGCCTCAAACAATTATTACATTGCCTCTATTAGAGGGGACAGATGGAGTAGAAAAAATGTCAAAATCCTACGATAATTATATTGCACTCGATGACTCTCCCGAGGATATGTATGGTAAGGCAATGTCTATCAACGACTCTATGATTGATAAATATTATAGATTGGCTGTATTTGCAGATAAAGAAAAGGTTGCATCTATAGAGAAACAATTAGAAGATTCTTCTGTAAATCCTAGAGATATAAAACGAGATCTGGCGAAAGAACTAGTTATGCGCTATTATGACGAAGATGCAGCATTGAAAGCAGAAGAGGCATTTGACCAGATATTTGTTAAAAAGTCTATTCCAAATGATATCTCTGTCTTTAATTTAGAGAATGACACAGGAATCCTTGATATTCTATTATCAGGAACACTCATTGAGAGTAAAGCAGAAGGGAAACGTTTAATAGGGCAGAATGCTATAAAGATAGACGGAGAAGTATGTTCTGACTCAACTTATGTTGTCAACAAAGGATGTGGAGAACTTATAGTTAAAGTTGGCAAGAGAAGATTTCTTAAAATTGTAGGTTAATTTTCATCATAAAAATCATTTAACTTATTTTTTTGTTACTCAAATTCAATTATTCTTATAAATTCCATGGTAATTATTAATATGATTTGGAAAACTTATGTCTGAAAAAATTATCAAAATAACAGATCAAAACTTTGAAAAGCTTGTGCTAAAAGCAAAAAAGCTTGTAATTGTAGACTTTTGGGCTGAATGGTGTGGTCCATGTAAAGCTATAGCACCTATTTTAGATAAAATTTCTGGTGAATTCAGCGATAATATCCTTATAGGTAAGGTAAATATCGATGAAGTCAAAGAAGTTCCCGTAAGATACGGTATTCGCAGCATTCCAACCTTATTGTTTTTTAGCAATGGAGAAATTGCGAGACAAGAGGTTGGTCTTCAGTCTGAAAAGGCATTGGTTGATAGCATTAACCAAATCATAAAAAAGAGTTAATATTAAACAATTAATTTAAGTGACAGATAAAACTATTCATAAAACTATCATTATCGGTTCTGGTCCAGCTGGTCTAACAGCTGCGATCTATGCTGCTCGTGCTAATTTGGATCCAATTGTTTTTGAAGGGAATCAGCCCGGAGGACAATTAACAATTACCACAGATGTAGAAAATTATCCAGGATTTCCTGACGGTGTTTTAGGTCCAGATATGATAGATCTATTTCGAAAGCAAGCTCAGAAATTTGGGGCCGAATGTTTCTATAAACATGTTTCAAAAGTTGATTTTTCCAGCTCTCCACTTAAAGTCTATGTTCAGGATGAAGAATATCTTGCTGAGTCAGTCATTATTTCTACTGGCGCATCTGCAAGAATGCTAGGTCTTGAAGCAGAGAAGGAGTTGATGGGGCATGGGATTAGCACGTGTGCGACATGTGATGGTTATTTTTTCAAAGATAAAGAAATTGTAGTTGTCGGCGGTGGCGATTCAGCGATGGAAGAAGCAAGTTTTTTAACAAAATTTGCTAGTAAGGTAACTCTTATCCATCGACGAGAAGATTTTCGTGCATCCAAGATTATGATTGATAGAGTGCTAGATAACCCAAAGATTGAAATTATTAAGAATGCAGTTGTAACTGATATTCTTGGTTCTCAAAAAGATGGAGTTTCTAGCATTATATTGAAAGACACTATTGATGGGAAAGAAAGAAACTTTGATTGCGATGGAGTATTCTACGGTATTGGTCATAAACCCAATACTGATCAATTTAAAGACATAATTAATTTAGATGATCAAGGATATATAATCACAAATCCAGGCTCGACCTTAACTAACGTAGCAGGAGTATTTGCTTGTGGCGATGTGCAAGACAGTCATTACAGACAAGCAATTACTGCAGCTGGCTCTGGTTGTATGGCTTCGATAGATGCAGAAAAATATTTAGAAGACTTATAGAATAGTTTCTCTGTCTTTTTTAAGGAGAAAAAATGGAATTAAAACAGATTTACGATATTAGCGGTCTAAAACTCAAATTTGGATCCAAGAAAGCTCTCGAGATTAATACTCTAAAGTTTCATAACGGTTTGATTTATGGTGTATGTGGTAATTTTGGCTCAGGAAAATCTTCTTTGATGAGAGTTCTTTCAGGTTTGCAAAAGGAATCAGGAGGAAACGTTCTTTATCAGGGAGATAGATTTAAAACCAATTTTTTTGGAAAAATTAAAGCACATAAAGAAATTCAGTATGTTCATGTAGATATGTTTAATACAAGTTCTACTGTAGAGAAATTTATGAAGAGTATGTTTTCCTCAAAAATAAAGGAAATTCGTTCAAGGCATTTCACACATTTTAGCCTAGAGCATATCTGGAAAACTCCTATTAATAAGCTTTCAGATGGAGAAAAGCACTGGCTGAAGATTGTCGTAGGAGTGGAGAAAGATCCTAGAGTGCTTATTATTGATGATTATGGATTATACATCGATTCTAAGAATGAAATGATGCTACGCAAAAGGCTAATGAAGATGAATAACATCTTAGGGACCACAATTATCTTGTCTTCAAGCAGTGATTATTTTGTGAAACAATTTGCGAATGTGGTCATATATTTGGATAACGGACATGTATCAAAAGTTAGAAAAGGATATAAGCGTAACAAGTTCAGTAAAAACAAAAAAAGATAACAAAATATTGATTTTGTTAGGTTTGATGTTATTGATTGGACCCTTATTTGGTCAAATTGATAATCGATTTAATGTTTTTAGTTGGGAGCAATACGCTTCAGCGGGTGCAGTTAATTCTATATCAGAAGACTATACATATTTCTATTTTGGTACAGAGAATGCAGGAATTTTAAGATTAAATAAATTTTCACAGCAGTTTGCAAAGCCAATTAATCAAGCCCAAGGACTCAAGTCTAATTCAATCGAACACGTATATTTTGATGATCATACAGGTATTTTATGGGTTATAGGAGATAATTTCATTGAGTATAGTTTCTCAAGAGAGGGCAGTTGGACTGATTTCAACTATAATTCACTATCATTAAAATCTGGAAATCAAATTATTGACATTGGTTCAAGCGAAGACTATTTATGGCTTCGATCGAATAGTAGATTTTTTAAACTAGATCATGTGAATGGAATCTTATTGGGCATATATGCTACACCAGATGAAGCATCAATTGATTGGGGAGATACTTCCTCTAGAGAATTGAGGTGGAGGATGTTTGATTTTAATGATTATTTTGTCGAGGATGCATGGCTCTTAACATCAAATGGAGTTTCAGATAATAGAGGAAATTTCTCAAAATATTTATCTTATTATGAGTCAGATAATGGTGTTAATTGGATGTCTCTTTCTAATGGATATATATTGAAAATAGATGAATTTAATAAGCTCATAACACCAATATTTTATGGATTGTCATGTGCTGTGCCAACGTCGATTATTGATGATGATATATTATGGATTTCAGGTATTGGAAATAAATCATTTAATGGTATTGCCAAGTTTGATATAGATAATAATAAGTTTGAGAATATCTTATCTGACAATTATCTGAATTTTAACAAAGATAATATCTATTCCAGTATTATGATTGATGATGAAATATGGTTTGGGTTAGATAGTTATGTCATGGTCTACAATATAAAAAAAGATTCATTTAGGACTATCGGTTTTGAAAAAGGTGTTCCTAGAGGAAAGATTATTCATTTAGAGCATAAGAACGGATCAGTATTCGCTGGATCTATTAATGGGGTTATTGAAATAAATAGCGCGTCAAAAGGTAGAATAGATGGTGCAATAGAAAAGTTTGTTTTCTCTAGAAATCTATTTTTGGGTGACATAGAAAGATTTGAAGAAAAAGTACTCTTTGTATTGAGTAATTCAGTTTTTATATATGACCATGAAAACAATAGAATTTCATCTCTTAATTGGGAGGATGGAACATTTGATGATTTGATGAGAAAGAATCAAGTTGACATAGCGTCTAGATCCGTATCTAGAACCTTCTCTAGAAATAATAACTTATATATAGTTACAGATTTGGGGATCATTGACTACAAAGACGGTTCTTTGATTGTTCCGTCAGCTACATATTTTAACTATAAGATAACAGATTTAATTGTAATAGATAGTTCAGTATTGTTTCTATCGACCACAAGAGGTCTATTTATAGTTGATTTAGAAGAAAATGAATTAATTAATTATTATGATTTCCCATTTTTAAGAAATATTTATCAAATGAAGTATACGTCAGAATATTTATTATTACTAACGAGCAAAGGTTTAATTAAATTCAATATCAATTTATGAAGAAATTTATAGCACTTTATCTAGTATTATTTAGCACGATTTTTTCTCAAGGGTTAAATCGCAATATCGATCAGTTTAAGATGAGCTCTTTTGTTCGTCCAGTTAAGAGTGATTCTATAGAGATTCTGTCATTTATGGAAGTATCAAATAATACGCTACAATTTCTTAAAAAAGATGGTTTATTTGAAGCTCAATATGAAGCAAATATCGTTATATTAGACAAAGAGAAAGAAAAGAAATCCTCTAAACTATTTTCAGATAAGATTGTGGTTAAAAAGTTCGGTGAAACGACATCAAGAGTAAAAAAGAAGATGATAACAACAGCTTTTGTTTTGCCTTTTGATGATACTTATACCGTCACATCAAGCTTGAAAGACCTAGATATAAAGCTCTTAGGAAAAAAGGAGAAAGAGATTGATTTAGAAAATTTGTCGAAAAGCACTTTTTTTAAAATTTATGATCCAATATTCACAAAAGAAGTAAAAGGGCAATGGGGTTTTGATGTCAATAAATTCCCAATTGAGAGTAGTCGAGTAGTACCAAAGGACAATGTTATTTCATTCTATCAATATATCGTGTTAAATCAAGGGGAATATACTCTTACTCTTAGCCTTATGTCAGACAAAAAAGTCCAATGGGAAGATTCTATAAAAGCTGTTGCAGATAGTGATGTTGTTAATCATTTCATTGAAGTTCCTATCGGAGATATTGATAGGAGAGATGTAAAGATTAAGGTTGTAGTTAGCCAAGATAAAAACACTGCATCCAAGTCATTCATTTTCAAAATCAAAAATACTACATTTTTTGATGGAATTAGCAATATTGACTCTGCATTAGATCAGATGAGCTATATTTTAACTTTGGATGAAAAAAAGGAGCTAAAAGAACTCAAACAGTCAGAAAAGGAAAAATTCTTTAAGAAAGTCTGGGCAAAAAGAGATCCCGTTGCACAGACAAAAGTTAATGAATTGATGGAAGAATATTATACTAGAGTTAATTTTGCTGAAGATAATTTTTCTCGAGGGACTTCTGGTGGTTGGAAATCAGATATGGGAATGATTTATATCTTATTTGGTAAGCCAGATGATATGATGCGTTCAATGAATATGCAAGGTAGTTACAATTATCAAACATGGTATTATTTTCAAATTGGAAAAGAATTTACTTTTATTGATGAATATGGATTCGGAGATTATAGGCTTAGAACGCCATTATTATATTAAACTCATTATGAATAATGAAAAAAAATTAATTAAAATTTTAGAAAGATTTAGAAATAAGCTATCGGATAAAGAGATTGCCTTGATTGACAATCTATTTGAATCAGCAGATAATGCAAAAGATTCGTGGAATGATAGCGATTCTGCTTTTAAGCTTTTTACAGATGGAGCTTCTCAGCTTGATAAAAATAATGCTGGTATTGGAGGCTTGCTAAAGAGCGGAAATGAAACCATATTTTCTTTTGCTGAAAATATAGGGGATTGTACTAATAATGAAGCAGAATATTTAGCATTAATTAAAGGAATTGAGCTATGTATTGAACGCAAAATATTGCATGT